>NZ_JBHZAV010000006.1:0-145862 GCF_042754445.1 Embleya sp. NPDC059213 | reverse complement strand
GCGCACTGGCGTGTGCGCGACGGCGGCAGACTCACTGAGGGTTCGTCGAATAGCCGGGGTTCACTGCTCGATCTACAGCTTGGTCCATGCCTCGGTCAGCACGCCACGCAGGATCTGCTCGATCTCGTCGAACACGCCCTGGTCCGCGGTCAGCGGCGGGGACAGCTGGATGACCGGGTCGCCGCGGTCGTCGGCGCGGCAGTACAGGCCGTTGTCGTAGAGCGCCGTGGACAGGAAGCCGCGCAGCAGACGCTCGGCCTCGTCCTCGTTGAACGTCTCCTTGGTGCCCTTGTCCTTGACCATCTCGATGCCGTAGAAGTACCCGTTGCCGCGCACGTCGCCGACGATCGGCAGGTCCTGGAGCTTCTGCAGCGTGGCCAGGAACTTGGACTCGTTGTCCAGCACGTGCTGGTTCAGGCCCTCGCGCTCGAAGATGTCGAGGTTGGCCAGCGCCACGGCCGAGGACACCGGGTGCCCGCCGAACGTGTAACCGTGCATGAAGACGTTGTCGCTGCCGTTGTAGAACGGCTCGGCGATGCGGTCCGAGACGAGCATCGCGCCGATCGGCGAGTAGCCCGAGGTCATGCCCTTGGCGCAGGTGATGATGTCCGGCACGTAGTCGAACTTGTCGCACGCGAACATCGTGCCGAGGCGGCCGAACGCGCAGATGACCTCGTCCGAGACGAGCAGCACGTCGTACTGGTCGCAGATCTCGCGCACCCGCTGGAAGTAGCCGGGCGGCGGCGGGAAGCAGCCGCCGGCGTTTTGCACCGGCTCCAGGAAGACCGCGGCGACGGTGTCGGGGCCCTCGTTGAGGATCGCCACCTCGATCTGGTCGGCGGCCCAACGGCCGAAGCCCTCGGGCGAGGAGTCGGCGAGGAACTCCGGCTTGCGGTACTGGTTGGTGTTCGGCACCCGGAAGGTGCTCGGCACCAGCGGCTCGTACGGCGCCTTGTAGTCCGGCAGGCCGGTGATCGACAGCGCGCCCTGCGGGGTGCCGTGGTAGGCGATGGCCCGCGAGATGACCTTGTGCTTGGTCGGCTTGCCGGTCAGCTTGAAGTAGTGCTTCGCCAGCTTCCACGCGGACTCGACGGCCTCGCCACCACCGGTGGTGAAGAAGACCTTGTTCAGGTCGCCCGGGGCGTGGTTCGCCAGCCGCTCGGCCAGTTCGATCGCCTTGGGGTGGGCGTAGCTCCACACCGGGAAGAAGGCGAGCTGCTCGGCCTGCTTGCGGGCCACCTCGGCCAGCTCGGTGCGGCCGTGACCGGCCTGTACGACGAACAGGCCGGCGAGGCCGTCGATGTACTTGCGCCCGTTGGTGTCCCAGATGTAGCTGCCTTCACCGCGCACGATGGTCGGCACGGGAGCGTTCTCGTAGGACGACATGCGGGTGAAGTGCATCCACAGGTGGTCGTAGGCGCTCTTGGAGAGGGCCGCGTTGTCGTACTGCTGTGTCATCGAGTACCCCACTGGTAGGTCTGCTTCCGAAGCTTCAGGTAGACGAAGCTCTCGGTGCTCCGTACGCCCGGAATCGCTCGAATCCTCTTGTTGATGATGTCGAGCAAGTGGTCGTCGTTCTCGCATACGAGTTCCACGATGAGGTCGAAGGAACCTGCCGTGATGACGACGTAGTCCACTTCCTTCATCGTGGCCAGTATGTCCGCTACGGGATCGATGTCTCCTTCGACACGGACCCCGACCATGGCCTGGCGATGGAAGCCGACGGTCAGCGGATCGGTCACCGCGACGATCTGCATCACGCCCTGGTCGAGCAGGCGCTGAACGCGTTGACGCACGGCGGCCTCCGAGAGACCGACCGCCTTGCCGATCGCGGCGTATGAGCGGCGCCCGTCCTCCTGGAGCTGCTCGATGATCGCCTTCGACACGGCGTCGGCCGGAGCGTTCGGGTTTCTGTCTCGACCGGCCACGTGGTCACTCTGCCTCATCAAATGGGCCTTTCGCAAGGGAATCCGTTGACTTTGCTCAGTGAGACAACTGATTCAGTTGTTGGTTCGTGATGGGGATGCGGATACCGACAGCAATCCGGTTAGGCTGGGAACGCGACCCAGGCCGGGATCGACCCCCTCACCGTCCTGCCGGTGCCGCCCCGTTTTCGAAGGAGACTTGGGACATGAGCGACCTGCGTACTCTGCGCAACTACATCGACGGCACGTTCACCGACGCCGCGGACGGCGGCACGCTCGACATCGTCGACCCCGCCACCGGCGAGGTCTACGCGACGTCCCCGCTCTCTCGCGAGCGGGACGTCGACGCGGCGATGCGTGCGGCGGCGGCGGCGTTCGAGACCTGGAGCGAGACCACGCCGGCCGAGCGGCAGCTCGCGCTGCTGCGGATCGCCGACGCGGTGGAGAAGCGCGCCGACGAACTGATCGACGCCGAGTGTCTCAACACCGGCAAGCCTCGCGCGCTCACCGCGTCCGAGGAGATCCCGCCGATGGTGGACCAGATCCGCTTCTTCGCGGGCGCCGCGCGCATGCTCGAAGGCAAGTCGGCCGGCGAGTACATGGCGGGGCACACGTCCATGGTGCGCCGTGAGCCGGTCGGTGTCTGTGCCCAGGTGGCGCCGTGGAACTACCCGATGATGATGGCGGTGTGGAAGTTCGCGCCGGCCATCGCCGCGGGCAACACCGTGGTGCTCAAGCCGTCCGACACCACCCCCGCCTCCACCGTGCTGCTCGCCGAGATCATGGGCGAGATCCTGCCCGCCGGCGTGTTCAACGTGATCTGCGGCGACCGCGACACCGGCCGTTTGATGGTCGAGCACAAGACCCCGGCGATGGCCTCGATCACCGGTTCGGTACGCGCCGGCATGTCGGTCGCCGAGAGCGCGTCCAAGGACCTCAAGCGGGTGCACCTCGAACTCGGCGGCAAGGCGCCCGTCGTGGTCTTCGAGGACGCGGACATCGCCGCCGCGGCCGAGGGCATCGCCGGTGCCGGCTTCTTCAACGCCGGCCAGGACTGCACCGCCGCCACCCGGGTGCTCGTGCACTCCTCGATCCGCGACGAGTTCGTCGCCGCGCTGGCCGCGGCCGCCGCGGAGCTGGCGACCGGCCCGCAGGAGGACGCGTACTTCGGCCCGGTCAACAACGTCAATCAGCTCAAGCAGGTCAGCGGCTTCATCGAGCGCCTGCCGGCGCACGCCAAGGTCGAGACCGGCGGGCACCAGGTCGGCGAGAAGGGCTTCTTCTACGCCCCGACCGTGGTCTCCGGGCTGAAGCAGGACGACGAGATCATCCAGAACGAGGTGTTCGGCCCGGTCATCACCGTGCAGTCGTTCGAGGACGAGGCGGAGGCGCTGGGCAACGCCAACGGCGTGCAGTACGCGCTCGCCTCCTCGGTGTGGACCAAGGATCACGGCCGGGCGATGCGGATGGCCAAGCGGCTCGACTTCGGGTGCGTGTGGATCAACACGCACATCCCGCTGGTCGCCGAGATGCCGCACGGCGGCTTCAAGCACTCCGGCTACGGCAAGGACCTCTCCGGCTACGGCTTCGAGGACTACACCCGGATCAAGCACGTGATGACGAACTACGACGCCTGATCCCACCGCCGCGCCCGCGGCGTCGGCACGACCCACCCGCACCCTGTCAACTCCGCTCCGCGAGGGTTGACAGGGTGCGTGTTGCCGTCGGGGGTGGGCGGACGCCACGATGCGGTGGGCCATTTTGTACGCCACTGTGCGGTCCCCCGCCCACGGAGCAGGCCCCACCCCCGCATTCGCCAAGGAGTCGCCGATGACCCGCGCCCGCACTCGCGCCCAGTCCCCGCTGCGGATCGCCGGGCACCGGGTGGACCGGCGGATGTTCCTGCGCGGCACCGGCGCGGCGGCGGCCGCGGGCACCCTGGCCGCGTGCGGCGTGCCCTCCGCGTACGTCCAGGAGAGCAAGCGCGGCGGCCGGGACCGGTCGGAGCAGGAGAAGGTGGTGCGCTTCTCCAACTGGGCGCTCTACATCGACATCGACGAGAACGACGAGCAGAAGCACCCCACGCTCGACGCCTTCACCGACAAGACCGGGATCAAGGTCCGGTACTCGGAGGAGATCAACGACAACGACGAGTTCTTCGGGAAGATCCACCCGGCCATCCAGGCGGGCAAGGAGCCCGGACGCGACGCGATCGTCATCTCGGACTGGATGTGCACCCGCTTCGTCCGGCTCGGCTGGGTGCAGAAGCTGAACAAGGCCAACCTGCCGCAGGTGGACGCCAACCTCGCCGAATCGCTGCGCAGCCCGGGTTACGACCCCAGGCGCGAGTACACCGTGCCGTGGCAGAGCGGGATGACCGGCATCGCGTACAACAAGAAGCTGGTGGACCGCGAGATCCGGTCCGTGAACGACCTGTGGCGACCCGAACTCAAGGGGCGGGTCACCGTGTTCGCCGGCTTCATGGAGGCGGTCGCGCTGCTGATGCTCGGCGAGGGCGCGGACATCAAGACCTTCACGGACGCGGACGTGGACAAGGTGATGGAGCGCATGCAGAAGCTGGTGGACAAGGACCACATCCGCAGCTTCACCGGCAACGACTACACCTCGGGCCTGGCCAACGGCGACATCCTGGCCTGCCAGGCGTACTCCGGCGACGTCGGCCAGCTCAAGCTGGACAACCCCGACATCGAGTTCGTGGTGCCCGAGGAGGGCGCCGAGCTGTGGTCGGAGAACCTGATGGTGCCGAACAAGGCCGCGCACAAGACCAACGCCGAGAAGCTGATGGACTTCTACTACGACCCGGAGGTCGCGGCCGAGCTGGCGAACTACGTGGCGTACGTGTGTCCCGTCCCGGCCGCGCAGCAGGTGCTGGCCGAGTCCTCGGACCAGGAGATGCGCGAGTCGGCGACCAACCCGCTGATCTTCCCGGACGCCGAGATGACCGCGAAGCTGCACGGGATGCGCGAGACCACCGAGGACGAGGAACGGCGCTGGGAGAAGGCGTGGGGGAACATCATCGGCCTGTGAGCCGGCGGATCAGCGCTCCGCCAGGGCCGGGTCGGCGGTGACGGCGCCGCGATAGGCGCGCAGGCCCAGCAGCGGGAACACCAGCACCGAGACCATGCCGGCGCCGACCATCGCGGCGGCGGTGCCCGCGCGCAGTTCGCCCTCCTCCACACCGATACCGCTGATCACCACGATCAGCGGCAGACCGGCCGAGGCGAACAGGGCCAGGCCCAGCCGCACGGCCGCCGGCGAGCCGCGCTCCATCAGGTACGTCGGCACCCCGCGAACCACCAGCAACAGCGCCAGGAACAGCGGCAGCAGGGCCAGCGTGCCCGCGTCGGCGAACAGCGCCCGGCCGTCGAAGCGCACCCCGCTGATCACGAAGAAGACCGGGACGAACATCCCGAAGCCGATCGCGTCCAGCTTGCCCGCGACCGTCTCGCGCGTCTCGGCGGGCATGTCGGACAGCAGCAGCCGGATGACCAGTCCGGCGGCGAACGCGCCGAGCAGGGGGTCCAGGCCGAGTTCGCCCGCGGCCCAGACCAACAGCGCGAGCGCGAGCACGGCCAGCCGGATGGCGAGTTGGCCGCTGGAGTGCAGCGTGGCCCGGACCACCCGGTCCAGCGAGTCGGGCAACGGTCGGCGCGCGAACGCGAACACCACCACGGTCACCGCCGCGAAGCAGGCCAGCGCGATCGCCGAGGCGCCCGCGTTGCGCCCGCTCAGCAGCAGCGACACGGCCACGATCGGGCCGAACTCGCCGAGTGTGCCGATCGCCATCACCTGGGTGCCGAACCGGGTCGGCAGCGCCCCCGCGTCACGCAGGATCGGCAGCAGCGTGCCGAGCGCGGTGGTGGTCAGGGCGAGGCCGACCACCAGGCGGGACATCGTCGAGCCGGACCACACCAGCAGCAGCCCGAACAGCAGGCCGACCACCAGCGACAGCGCCCAGCCCAGCGTGGCCCGACGCAGCGGTCGGCCGCTGAGCCGGGTCGGATCGATCTCGAAGCCGGCCAGGAACATCAGGAACGCGAGCCCGAAGTCGGCCAGATAGGTCAGCACGGCACCCTCGTGCACCCAGTCCAGTGCGGACGGACCCGCCAGGACGCCGAGCAGGAGTTCGAACACGACCGTGGGCACCGGGATCCGGCGCCCGAGCAGATCGGCCACGAGCGGTGCGGCGAAGGCGAGGGCCAGGACGATCAGAAGTGACGCACTGTCGGGGGACACCGGCGGAGCATAATGCGCATCCGGTGCGCATTCCGGCAGACGCGCAGGTCGGCGGCCGACCTCCCGGCAAGAGCCGCCCGGACGGACGCACTAGGGTCGATATCCATGACTAGCAGCTCCCCCGAGGCCACCCCCGCGCCCGCCGTCGAACTGCCCGCCGACTCCGGTACCGACCCCGGAACCGAGCCTGTGACCTGGGATGTCGTGGTGATCGGAGCCGGCCCCGCCGGGGCGTCCGCGGCCCTGGCCGCGGCGCGCGCGGGACGTCGGGTGCTGGTGCTGGACCGGGCCGAACTGCCGCGCTACAAGACCTGCGGCGGCGGCATCATCGGCCCCTCCAAGAGCGCCCTTCCGCCCGGGTTCGAGCCGCCGGTCGAGGACCTGGTGCACGAGGTCGAATTCACCCTGCGCGGTCGCCGCCGGCGGGTGCGCTCGGCCCGGACCACGCTGATCGGCCTGGTCGACCGGGCTCGCTTCGACGAGGCGCTGACCCGGGCGGCGGTGGCCGCGGGCGCGGTGCTGCGCGAGGGCGTCGCGGTCTCCCGGATGGCCGAGCGGGACGGCCTGGTGACGCTGACCCTGCCCGGTGGCGAGTTGTTGCGGGCACACGCGGTGGTCGGCGCGGACGGCAGCGCGGGACGCAGCTCGGCCTACGTCGGGGTCACCTTCGACCAGGTCGACCTGGGCCTGGAGGCGGAGATTCCGGTGCCGCCGGAGGTCGCCACGCACTGGCGCGGCCGGATCCTGCTCGACTGGGGGCCGCTGCCGGGCTCGTACGGTTGGGTCTTTCCCAAGGGCGACACGTTGACCGTCGGGGTGATCTGCGCCCGGGGCGAGGGCGAGGCCACCCGCGCCTACCTGCGCGACTTCATCGGCCGGCTCGGTCTGGCCGGATTCCGGCCGGCCGTCGAGTCGGGCCACCTGACCCGCTGTCGCAAGGAGAGCGCGCCGCTCTCGCGCGGCCGGGTGCTGGTGGCCGGCGACGCGGCCGGGCTGCTGGAGCCGTGGACGCGCGAGGGCATCTCGTACGCGCTGCGCTCGGGCAGGCTGGCGGGGGAGCGGGCCGCGCTGGTGGCCCAGGTGGGCACCGATGCCGAGGTGGACAAGATCGGCGCCGAGTATCACGCGGACATCGACGCGGTGCTGGGCCGCGAGATGCGCGCCGGCCGGCTCCTGCTGGGCGTGTTCGAGCGGCACCCCGGGATGTTGCACCACGCGGTGAGCACGCTGCCGCAGGGCTGGCGGGTGTTCCGCAAGGTGGTCCAGGGACGGACCACGTTCGCCGACCTGCTGGAGCGGCCCGCCGCCCGGCGGGTGCTGGCGCTGACCGGCCACTGACGAGGTCGGCCGGCCCCGGGACCGTCCTTCACGGGTCCGGGGCCGGCCTGTGCGGGCGGGTGCCGAACTCAGTCCCGAGCCGGCTCGTCGTCGCCCTCGGCCGAGCGGATCCGACGCAGGCGCGCGCCCTGGAACAGCGCGTTGCCCACCAGCATCAGGCCGAGCGCGCCGCCCGCGAGGGGCAGCGTGTCGTCGTCGGGGCCGGTCTTGGGCAGCGAAGTCGGCGGTGTGGCCTGGTCGGTGCCGCCGGTGCTCGCGCCGGTGGTGGTGCCGCCGGTCGTATCACCGCCGCCGGTGCTGCCGCCTCCGGTCGTGCCACCGCCGCCGGTGCTGCCGTTGCCTCCGGTACTTCCGCCACCGGTCGTGCCGCCACCCGTCGTGCCCCCGCCGGTGGTGCCGCCGGGAATGGGTGATTCGACGGTGTAGCCGATGAAGGACGGGTCGTTGTTGTTGGGCACGTTCTTCAGGGTCAGCGGTCCGCGCCGGCCCAGGACCATCGTCGTGTCCCTGGCGTCCTGGGGGACCACCAGCACGCAGAACGTGGAGATGTCGGGCTCCGCCGCGAGCGGGAGCCGGACCTCGGCCCGAGCCGCGCGCGGCGACCGTGCCGGCGGGTATTCCACCGTTGCGGACCAGCGCCTGGTCTCGTGCGGTTTCAGGAATTCGAACGTGCACCGGAACGAACTCACCCACTGCGGACCCGGATCGGTCAGCGCCCTCGCGGGTTCACAGCCGGGCACCGAGAGGATCTTCAACTGTCCCGTGCTGTAGGCGTATACGTCCCGATGGGGATCCATTTGGCCGGTGTTGTTGGTGACGGTGAACCAGATCGTCGACCGTCCGTTCGCGTCGAAGGTGATCTGGTTGTCGGTGTCGACCCCGAACGCCGCGGTCGGCGGCTTGGTCGTCGTCGGCGGTCGAGTGCTGCTCGGTGGTGGCGTCGTGGGCGGCTTGGTCGTCGGCCGGTGGGTGCTCGGCGGCGGCGTGCTCGCCGGCTCGGTGGTGGCCGGCTTCGTGGTGGCCGGCTTCGTGGTGACCGGGGGCCTGGTGCCGGTCGGCGGTTCGGTGCCGACCGGCGGCTTGGTGGTGACCTCGCCGGTCGGGCCGTGGGTCCGGGTGTGTGCGCTGCCGGATCGCTGCGCGGGCCCGTTTCCCTCGGTGTCCGCGACCGCCAGGCCGGCGCTCAGAATCATTCCTATTCCGACCGGAACGGAAATTATCAAGGCTGCTCGTTTGACGTTTTCTGATCGAAGTTTTTTCGGTGTGAACATGCGGTATCCCCCTCCCGCTATGTGTGACGATTCGTTCTACCATGTCCGTCCTAAGCTTTCGCAGGGCCTTTCACAGGTAATCCGACGAAAGTGGCAATGGTCTGATCTTGAAAAGCACGGTCTGATCTTGAAAAGCGGCGGGACCTGGGGGAAAGCCGATGTCGGGCGGGCCTGGAGAGGATTGGGCGGGCTTCGTGGTCGGAGCCCGATACGAGTTGGTGAGCGTGCTCGGCAGCGGCGGCATGGGCACCGTGTGGCGGGCCCGGGATCGGCTGCTGGATCGACCCGTGGCGGCGAAGGTGATCACCACCGGCTGGGGGCGCAGCGCGTCCCGGTCCTTTCGCGAGCGCAGCCTGCGCGAGGCGCAGGCGACCGCACGGATCAACCACCCCAACGTCGTCCGGGTCTACGACTACGTCGAGGACGACGACCGGCTGTGGATCGTGATGGAACTGCTCGACGCCCGCTCGCTGGACACCATTTTGGAGGAGGACGGGCCGCTCACCCCGCACGCCGCCGCGGCGGTGGCCGTGCAGATCGCCCGCGCGCTCGCCGTCGTGCACGCGCAGGGCGTCATCCACCGCGACGTCAAGCCGGGCAATGTGCTGATCGCCGGGGACGGACACGCCGTGCTGACCGATTTCGGCATCGCCGCGCTGGAGGGGGTGAGCGGGCTCACCGGCACCGGGGCGATCCTGGGCTCACCCGAGTTCATGGCCCCCGAGCGGATCGAGAGCGAGCATCCCGGGCCCGCGTCGGACCTGTGGTCGCTGGGCGTCACGCTGTGCGCGGCGGTCACCGGCGCGTCGCCGTTCCGCCGATCCACCCCGGTGGCCACGATGCACGCGATCGTGATCGCCGAACCCGAGGTGCCGCAGGAGATCGGTCCGCTGGAGCCCCTCGTCCGCGACCTGTTCCGGCGCGACCCGGCGCGGCGCCCGGACTCGGCCGAGGTGGAGGCGCGGCTGGACGCGCTGCTCGCGGCCGAGGGCCGCCGGCACGCGGGCGACGTGACCCGGCCGATCCCGCCCACCACACTCGGCCGGGTGATCGAGCGCGGGCCGGACGAGCACGAGTCGGACGCGGCGAACGACGACGCGACGTCGGCGCCGACCGTGCACCCGCAACCGCCGCTGCGCGACCTGATGCCGCCCGCCCGGATCGCCCCCGACGACGACGCCCCGCTCGACCCGTTCCCGCGCGTGCCCGCCGCGCCGGCGCCGGAGCATCGGCCGCGCACACCGGCCGACCGCGCGCACTCGCCGACCTACCCGATGCCGACCCGTACCGGCCGGCCGCCCCGCTCGCGCCGCCGGCGGTGGGCCGTGTTGATGCCGCTGGTCACCCTCCTGGTGGCCGGCGCCGTCGTGGCGGCGCTACTGCTCGCCGGCGGCGACGGGGACGACGGGAAGGGCGGCGACTCGGGCCCGATCCCGCCGACGAGCTCCGCGACCGGCGGCGCCGCGGCGAACCCGATCGCGGGCCTCGCGCCCTACCCGAGCACGCCCCCGGGCACCCCGCCGATCCCGGTCCGCACGGCCGACGAGGGCACCTTCACCTGGCCGATCCCACAGGAATGGACCCGCAAGGAACAGGACCAGAGCGTGGTCTACACCGATCCGGCCGGCCCGAGCGTATTGACCGGGCGTACCGCGTTCCAACAGACCACGGATTTGTTGGAGCAGTGGCGCGACGACGAACAGAACGCGCGGAGGGTTTTTCGCGACTATCGAAAGGTGATCTTCGAGGAACGCGCCATCCAGGGCCGAAAGGGCGTCGTCTGGGAATACACCTGGACCGAGTCCGGCACCGCCCGGCACGCCGTATTGGCCGCGGTGATCGTCAACGGCATCTACATCGAGGTCGACGTGTTCGGCGTCGAGCGGCAATGGGCGCGCGACGCGGCCCTGCACGGGCTCGCGGTGAGCGCCCTCGCCCTCGCGGGCAGCCGCTCCGGCGTCTGAGCCGCCCCGGGCGTCGGCGCGCCGCGCGGTCAGCGACGCAGCGCCTCCAGGCCGAGTAGTGCCACGTGCAGCGACAGACAACTCTCCACCTGGTCCAGGTCGACGCCCAGGATGCGCTCGATCCGGTGCAGCCGCTCGTAGAAGGACGGGCGGGACAGGTGCGCGGCGTCGGCCGCCGCGGACTTGTTCCGGCCGTGGTCCAGGTAGACCTGGAGCATCGCGATCAACTGGGTGCCCTGCTGCGCGTCGTAGGCGAGCAGCGGCCCGAGTTCGCGCTCGACGTAGGTCTGCAACCGCGCGTCGTCGCGCAACAGGTGCAGCAGTCCGCGCAGTCGCACGTCGGGCAGCCGGTAGAAGGCCGCCTTGCCGCCCTGGTGCAGCGCGGCGTCCGCGACCTGGGTGGCCTCCAGGAGCGAGCGGCGCGCGTCGCGCACCGCGCCCACCGAGGAGCCGACCGCGACCACGATGTCGTCCGCGAGGTCCGGGGCGAGCCGGCGGATGGCGGCGGAGAAGCCCTCCAGCGCGCCGTCCTCGGTGTCCTGCGACGCGAGCGCGACCAGCAGCCCGACGTTCTCGTCGTCGAGCCCGCCGACCAGCGCGGCCAGCCGGCGCTCGCGGACCGCCGCGGCGGCGATCTCGGTGAAGTCGCGCAGCCGGGCCTGCGATTCCAGCGCGGCCGGGGTCACGCTGCGGCGCAGCCGCAACACCACGCCGACCAGACGCCGGCCCTCCAGCGGGACACCGAGCGCCCGGGCCCGCAGGGTCACCTCGGCCACGGTGTAGGAGTGGGTCAGGATCCCGGACAGCAGCGTGCGGTGGGTCTGCCGTTCCAGGCTCTCCCGGTCGCGTACCACCAGCCGGTTCAGCGCCAGGGTGGACGCGGCCCGCTCCAGGAGCATGGTCTGCTGCGCGGGCGGAGTGCCGCCGTCGCCGACCAGCACCAGTCGGCCCCAGTCGTGGCCGCGCGCGCCGACCGTGGTCACCAGCCACCCGGTGCGCTCGTCGAAGGCGGTCCGGGCGGACAGCCGAAGTTGTCGGGAGCGGTCCTCCCAGTTCTCCAGCAGGGTTTCCGCCACTATCCCGGCCGCGTCGTAGGCGAGCACCTGGTGCGCGAGGTTCTCCAGGATCACCGGGCGCCCGGCCATCCGGGACGCCTGCCGGACGATCTCGGCGGGTTCGGCACCCTCGACCGCGAGTTCGTTGAACGCCTGATGCACCGCCTCGGAAGCCTGCAACTCGGCGAGTTGGGCGTCGATGATCAACCCGTGCACGGCCTCGGTGATGCCGATGAACCGGGTCTCGTCGCGCAGGGTGATCACCGGCAGGCCGACCTGCTCGGCCGCGGCGACCAGCGCGCGCGGCAGTTGCTCGGTGTAGCGCCGGCCCAGCTCGACCACGAGTCCGGCCGCGTCCACGTCGGCCAGATCGCGAATGTAGCGTTGCAGGCCCTCGCGCTCCTCGGGGAGCGCGATGCCGGTGGCCATCACCAGTTCGCCGCCCTTGAGCAGCCGGGTCACGTCCGGCAACTCGCTGATGTGCACCCAGCGCACCGGCCGGGCCAGGCCGCGTTCACCCGCGACCACCTGTGGGCGACCGCGCTGGACGATGTCGAGGGCCAGTACGTCGGCGACCGTGGGGAACATCCGAAAACCTCCGCGAGCTGACAACGGCCCGACCGCGACGGCGGTTGGTTCCCGAAGGAAGCGGGAATTCGCGAGCAATCTGTAAACGGCTCGGCGGGCGACGCTTTCATGGTGACAGGTCGTCGCCCGGTTCGACCCCCGACCCCGGGGTTCGGCCGAGTGATTGGCGACCTGTAAAGCCGATGCCGCGCTCCCTGTCGATGTGCCTGTTGCGGCACCCCGTGTCGAAACGGCATCGTCCTACGCTGACGCGGCTCACGCGCATAACCACCGCACGCAGCGCCCGTCGGCTCATCGAAAACCCCCTTGGAGGGCTCCCATGCCTGTGCAGGACTTCGGCAAAGGTCATCAGTACGTCGGGGGACAACTGCGGCAGGGCTCGTCCAGAGAAACCTTCGACGTCACCAACCCGGCGACCGGCGAGACGGTCGAGACGCTCACCCTCGCGGGCACCGCGGACGTGGACGCGGCGGTAGCCGCCGCCAAGGACGCCTTCCCGCAGTGGTCCGGGGCCACCCCCGGCGACCGGGCGACCGCGCTGAACCGGTTGTCGGTACTGCTGGAGGAGCGCGCCGAGGAGTTCGCCCGGGTCGAGACCGCGCAGGCGGGCAAGCCGATCCGGCTCAGCACCGAGTTCGACGTGCCCGGCACGATCGACAACACCGCGTTCTTCGCGGGTGCGGCCCGCAACCTGGAGGGCAAGGCGGCCGGCGAGTACTCGGCCGGCTCCACCTCGATGGTGCGCCGCGAGGCGATCGGCGTGGTCGGCTCGATCGCGCCGTGGAACTACCCGCTCCAGATGGCCGCGTGGAAGATCCTCCCGGCGATCGCCGCGGGCAACACCATCGTGCTCAAGCCGGCCGAGATCACCCCGCTGACCTCGCTGATGTTCGCCCAGGCGTGCGCCGACGCGGGCATCCCCGACGGCGTGGTCAACGTGATCACCGGCAAGGGGCGGACCGTCGGCGAGTACCTGATGGGCCACGCGGACGTGTCGATGGTCTCCTTCACCGGCTCCACCGGCGTCGGCAAGCGCGTCGGCGAGGTGGCCCTGCAGACCGTCAAGCGACTGCACCTCGAACTCGGTGGCAAGGCCCCGTTCGTGGTCTTCGACGACGCCGACCTGGACGCCGCGATCAACGGCGCGGTCGCCGCGTCGCTGATCAACTCGGGCCAGGACTGCACCGCCGCGACCCGCGCCTACGTGCAGCGCCCGCTCTACGACGCGTTCGTCGCGGGCGTCGCGGAGCTGTACGAGGGCGTGCGCCTGGGCGACACGATGGACCCCGCGACCGACCTCGGCCCGCTCGTCTCGCGCCGCCAGCAGGAGTCGGTGGCCGGCTTCGTCGAGCGCGCCCGCGGCTACGGCGCGACCATCGTGACCGGTGGCGAGATCCCCGGCGGCGAGCTGGCCAAGGGCGCGTTCTACCGCCCGACGCTGGTCACCGGTGTGGCCCAGGACAGCGAGATCGTGCAGGACGAGATCTTCGGGCCGGTCCTGGTCGTGCTGCCGTTCGACAGCGACGAGGAGGGCATCCGGCTCGCCAACGACACCCCGTACGGCCTGGCCGCCTCCGCCTGGACGCGCGACATCTTCCGCTCGCTGCGCGCGACCCGGGAGATCCAGGCCGGCTGCGTGTGGGTCAACGACCACATCCCGATCATCAGCGACATGCCGCACGGCGGCTACAAGGCGTCCGGCTTCGGCAAGGACATGTCGCAGTACTCCTTCGACGAGTACACCCAGGTCAAGCACGTGATGTACGACGGCACGGGAATCGCCCGCAAGGACTGGCACCGGACGATCTTCGGAGCGCGGTAACCACCCATCGAAACGGGCGGCCGAGAGCGCGAGTTCTCGGCCGCCCCTGCGGCCGGCGTGCGGTGCGGGGGCCCGCGACGCGGCGAGAGGAATCATGACTGAGCAGCAGCGGGCCGGCGCCTCCGGCGACGTCTCCTTGGCGGGTCTGAGCAAGCACTACGGTGACTTCACGGCCGTGCGACCGATGGACCTGACGATCCCCGCGGGATCGTTCTTCGCCCTCCTCGGCGCGTCGGGCTGCGGCAAGACCACGACGCTGCGGATGATCGCCGGACTGGAGCAGCCCTCGACCGGCAGTGTCAGCATCGGTGACCGCGACGTCACGGCCCTGCCGCCGTACAAGCGCCCGGTGAACACGGTGTTCCAGAACTACGCGCTGTTCCCGCACCTGAGCGTGGCCGACAACGTCGGCTTCGGCCTCAAGCGGCGCGGTATCAAGGACACCTCGAAGCAGGTCGGGGAGATGCTCGACCTGGTCGAGCTGGGACACCTGGCCAAGCGCAAGCCCACCCAGCTCTCCGGCGGTCAGCAGCAGCGGGTCGCGGTGGCCCGCGCGTTGATCAACACTCCGCAGGTGTTGCTCCTGGACGAGCCGCTGGGCGCGCTCGACCTCAAGCTGCGCCGGCAGATGCAGCTCGAACTCAAGCGCATCCAGACCGACGTGGGCATCACCTTCGTGCACGTGACGCACGACCAGGAAGAGGCCATGACGATGGCCGACACGATCGCCGTGATGAACGGCGGCCGAATAGAGCAACTCGGCTCCCCGGTCGAGTTGTACGAGGCACCGCGCACCACCTTCGTGGCCAACTTCCTGGGCCAGTCCAACCTGCTCGACGTCAAGGTGACCGGGCGCGCCGACGGCGATCTGCTGTTGGAGGCGCACGGCAACCGGCTGGCCCTGCCCGCCGCGCGCTCGGCCGCCGAGGGCGACCGCATCGTGATGGGCATCCGCCCGGAGAAGATCACCATCGCCTTCGCGGCGGACGCGAAGGTCGCGGACAACCGCAACCGCCTCGACGGCGGCGTGATCGTGGACGCGGCGTTCATCGGCGTCTCCACGCAGTACGTCGTGCGGATGCCGTGGGACCAGGAGTTCACCGTGTTCGAACAGAACATGGAGCGCGACCCGCGCCTGGTGCCGGGGGCGACGGTGACCCTGCACTGGAACCCCGGACACGGCTTCGGCCTGGAGTCGGGCGACCTGACCGCGGGCATCGCCGAGGCGAGCGAGGACGCCGCGTGAGCGCGCTCGGCACCCTCGGCGCGGGCACGACGGGAGGTGCGGACACCAAGACCACGGAGCTCAAGCGGCGCGGCAGATGGGTGCCTTACGCCCTGCTCGCGCCCGGCCTGCTGTGGCTGGTGGTCTTCTTCGCGATCCCGATGGTGGTCCAGGGCTCGACCTCGCTGCAGACCGGCAACCTGACCAAGGGCTACGACCTCACCTGGCACTGGGCCACCTACTGGGACGCCATCGACCAGTACTACCCGCAATTCCTGCGCTCGTTCGGCTACGCGGCCGCGGCGACCGTGATGTGCCTGGTGATCGGCTACCCGCTCGCCTACGCGATCGCGTTCAAGGCGGGCAAGTGGCGCGGCATGTGGCTGGTCCTGGTGATCGCGCCGTTCTTCACCAGCTTCCTGGTGCGCACGCTGGCCTGGAAGACGATCCTCGCGGACAACGGGATCGTCGTGGACGTGCTCAACACGCTGCACTTCACCAACGTCACCGCGTTCCTCGGGCTGACCCAGGACGACCGGGTGCTGGCCACGCCGCTCGCGGTGATCTGCGGTCTGACCTACAACTTCCTGCCGTTCATGGTGTTGCCGCTGTACGCGTGCCTGGAGCGGATCGATCCGCGCCTGCACGAGGCCGCCGGCGATCTGTACGCGTCGCCGCGGACGACCTTCGCCAAGGTCACCTTCCCGCTGTCGCTGCCGGGCGTGGTCTCCGGCACGCTGCTCACCTTCATCCCGGCGTCCGGCGACTACGTCAACGCGCAGTGGCTCGGCTCGCCGGACACCGGCATGGCGGGCAACGTGATCCAGACCCAGTTCCTGCGGGTGCTGGACTACCCGACCGCCGCCGCCCTGTCGTTCATCCTGATGTTGTTGATCGTGCTCATGGTGACGGCGTACATCCGCAAGGCGGGGACGGAGGACCTGGTCTGATGGCCGTCGTCAACTGGTTGCGGCGCAACGTCATCGTCTTGTTCGGGCTGCTCGCGCTCGGCTACATGACGCTGCCCAACATCGTCGTGCTGATGTTCTCGTTCAACGACCCGAACGGGCGCTTCAACTACACCTGGAACGGCTTCACGCTGGACGCGTGGGAGGAGCCGTGCGGGGTCGCGGGCATCTGCGACTCGGTCGCGATCAGCATGAAGATCGCGCTCCTGTCCACCCTGATCGCCACCGTGCTCGGCACCGCGATCGCGTTCGCGCTCGGTCGCTACCGGTTCCGCGCCCGCGGCGCGATCAACACCCTGCTCTTCCTGCCGATGTCGATGCCCGAAGTGGTGATGGGCGCCTCGCTCGGCACGTTGTTCCTGAACATGCGGATCAACACGGGCTTCGTGACGATCCTGATCGCGCACATCATGTTCTGCCTGAGCTTCGTCGTGGTCGCGGTCAAGGCCCGGGTGTTGGGCATGGACCCCAAGCTCGAAGAGGCCGCGCAGGACCTGTACGCGTCACCCACCCAGGTGTTCCTGCGGGTGACCCTGCCGCTGGCCGCGCCCGGCATCGGGGCGGGCGCGATGCTCGCCTTCGCGCTGAGCTTCGACGACTTCGTGATCACCAACTTCACCTCGGGCAACACGGTCACCTTCCCGATGTTCGTGTACGGCGCGGCCCAGCGCGGCACCCCGCCGCAGATCAACGTGATCGGCTCGGCGATGTTCGTGATCGCGGTGCTGATCGTGATGATCGGGCAGATCCGAGCCTCGCGGCGAGCCAAACAGCAGGCGTAGGCGCGCCTGCGCCGATGATTGATCCCAAATCTGTAGCTATGCGGTGAAACCGTCGGGGCCCGACAAGGCGGCCCCGACGGACACTGCGAGAGTGGTGAAACCCCATGGGTCCCCGGAACACGTCGGATCCTGCTCCCTCGGTCGAGGCCGTCCGCTCGCTTGCCGACGCCGCGCCGACCCCCTTCTGGCTCGACCGGAGCGACCGCCCCGAACCGCGCCCGGCCCTGGTCGGCGACGACCACTGCGACCTGGCGATCGTGGGCGGCGGCTACTCGGGCCTGTGGACGGCGCTGATCGCGAAGGAACGCAACCCCTCGCGCGACGTGGTGCTGCTGGAAGCGCACGAGATCGGCTGGGCGGCCTCGGGCCGCAACGGCGGATTCTGCGCCGCGAGCCTGACCCACGGCTTCTACAACGGGCTGGACCGCTGGGAGAGCGAACTCTCCCGACTGGAGCGGCTCGGCGAGGAAAACCTCGACGAGATCGAGGCGGCGATCAAGCGCTACGGCATCGACTGCGACTTCCGTCGCACCGGTGAACTCAACGTCGCGACCCAGCCGCACCAGGTCGAGGAGTTGCGCGAGGAGATCGACCTCGCCCGGAAGTACGGCACCGAGCTGACCTTCCTGGACCGGGACGAGGTGCGAGCGCAGGTCGACTCGCCCACCTACCTGGCCGGCGTCTGGGACAAGACCGGCTGCGCGATCATCGACCCGGCCCGACTCGCCTGGGGCCTCAAGGCCGCGTGCGAGTCGCTGGGCGTGCGGATCCACGAGCGCACCAAGGTGACCGAACTGGGCGAGCACGGCTCGGGCATGGTGCTCAAGACCGCCTACGGTCGGGTCTTCGCGGGCAACGTGGCGCTGGGTACCAACGTGTTCCCGTCGTTGGTCAAGCGGCTGCGGCCGTTCGTGGTCCCGGTCTACGACTACGCGATGATGACCGAGCCGCTGAGTGCCGAGCAGCTCGCGGCGATCGGTTGGCACAACCGACAGGGCATCGGCGACACGAACAACCAGTTCCACTACTACCGGCTCAGCGCGGACAACCGGATCCTGTGGGGCGGTTACGACGCCATCTACCACTACGGTGCCAAGCTCTCCTCGGACCTGGACCAGCGTCCGGAGACGTTCGCGAAGCTCGCGGGGCACTTCTTCGAGACGTTCCCGCAGCTCGAAGGTCTGCGCTTCACCCACACGTGGGGTGGCGCGATCGACACCTGCAGCCGCTTCTCGGCGTTCTTCGGGACGGCGTACAAGGGCAAGGTCGCCTACGCGCTGGGCTTCACCGGCCTGGGCGTGGGCGCGACCCGGTTCGGCGCCGAGGTGATGCTGGACAAGCTCGACGGCCGTCCGACCGAGCGCACCCGGCTGGAGATGGTTCGCACCAAGCCGCTTCCGTTCCCGCCGGAACCGATCAAGTGGGCGGGCGTGACGATGACCAAGTGGTCGATGGACCGCGCCGACAAGAACGCCGGCAAGCGCAACCTGTGGCTCAAGGCACTCGACAAGGTCGGGATGGGCTTCGACAGCTGAGCCGCCGAAAGGGGCGGACGGATCGGCCGTGCGGCGCATCCGTCCGCCCCTTCGCCATGGGACAGGGATCCCAACCTGTAAGGCGGATGCCGCAAGGGCCGACACCTTGGAGCTTGAGCCCGACCCGCGCCGCCCGTGAGACTGGCCTCCCGGGGCTTGTGCGGCCCCTCGCCAATCCCGCATCCCCCGGAAGGTCGAACCGTGACGAACCACGTAACCCACTGGATTGCCAACGCGGAGTGGACCGGCGTCTCCGAGCGTCGGGGCGACATCCACAACCCCGCCACCGGCAAGATCACCGGCACGGTCGACTACGCCTCGGTGGCCGAGGTCGACGAGGCCGTCTCGGTCGCCGTCCGCGCCTTCGCCTCCTGGAAGAACGCCTCGCTCGCGAAGCGCTCCACGGTGCTCTTCAACTTCCGTGAGCTGCTCAACGCCAAGAAGGACGAGCTCGCCGCGATCATCGTGGCCGAGCACGGCAAGGTGCACTCGGACGCGCTGGGCGAGATCGCCCGCGGCCAGGAGGTCGTGGAACTCGCCTGCGGCATCCCGCACCTGCAGAAGGGTGGCCACTCCGAGCAGGCGTCGACGGGCATCGACGTCTACTCGATCCGCCAGCCGCTGGGCCCGGTCGCGATCATCTCGCCGTTCAACTTCCCGGCGATGGTCCCGATGTGGTTCTTCCCGATCGCGATCGCCACCGGCAACACGGTGATCCTCAAGCCGAGCGAGAAGGACCCCTCGACCGCGAACTTCCTCGCCGACCTGTGGAAGCAGGCCGGTCTGCCCGACGGCGTGTTCAACGTCGTGCACGGTGACAAGGTCGCCGTGGACCGCATCCTGGAGCACCCCGACATCAAGTCGGTCTCCTTCGTCGGCTCGACCCCGATCGCCCGGTACGTCTACGAGAACGGCACCCGCTACGGCAAGCGCGTGCAGGCCCTCGGCGGCGCCAAGAACCACATGCTGGTGCTCCCGGACGCCGACCTGGACCTGGTCGCCGACGCCGCGGTCAACGCCGGCTTCGGCGCGGCCGGCGAGCGCTGCATGGCGATCTCCGCCCTGGTCGCGGTCGAGCCGATCGCCGACGAGCTGATCGCCCGGATCAAGGAGCGGATGGCCAAGCTCCGGGTCGGCGCGGGCAACGACGCCGCGTCCGAGATGGGCCCGCTGGTCACCCGCCAGCACGCGGACAAGGTGCTGTCCTACGTCCGGGCGGGCGAGGACCAGGGCGCGACGCTCGTGGTGGACGGCCGCGAACACCCGATCAACGGGGACGACACCGCCGACGGCTACTGGGTCGGTCCGACCCTGTTCGACAACGTCACCCCCGAGATGTCGATCTACACCGACGAGATCTTCGGCCCGGTGTTGTCGGTCGTCCGGGTCGCGTCCTACGACGAGGGCCTGGCGCTGATCAACGCCAACCCGTACGGCAACGGCACCGCGATCTTCACCAACGACGGTGGCGCCGCCCGCAAGTTCCAGAACGAGGTCGAGGTGGGCATGATCGGCATCAACGTGCCGATCCCGGTCCCGGTGGCCTACTACTCGTTCGGCGGCTGGAAGAACTCGCTCTTCGGCGACCTGCACGCGTACGGCGCCGACGGCGTGCAGTTCTTCACCCGCGGCAAGGTCGTCACCCAGCGCTGGCTCGACCCGAGCCACGGCGGCATCAACCTGGGCTTCCCGACCAACGACTGACGTTCGCTCGCCTCGGCGAGCCTGCCCACCGAGCCCGCCCGACCCCAATGACGTGGTCGGGCGGGCTTCGTCGTGCGCGGCCCGGGCACCGACCCGGGTCGCTTCGCCATTTCCTCCGCACGCCTTCCCTGGCAGCATGCGTGACGGGTCGTCAGATGATCAGTCGACGGCCGTTACGGACGTGACAGGGGAACGGCGCATGCCCATCGAAGACGACCCGGCCGGCGATACCGCCATCCGGTTGATCCAGATATCCGACGTGCACTACCGGGACGCTCCGGGCACCCACGGGTTCGTGCAACACGACCCGGACGCCGGGCTGGCCGCGGCCCTCGCCGACGCCGCCGACGCGCTCGCCGCGGCCGACCTGCTGGTGGCCTCCGGCGACCTGGCCGACACCGGCGAGCCGGGGGCCTACCGGCGGCTGGCAGACGTGCTCCAGGAGCTCCCGGTGCCGGTGTACTGCCTGCCGGGCAACCACGACCGCCACGACGCCTACGTCGCGGGCCTGCCGCGCACCGGCGTGCATCTGGAACCCGCGGTGCGGATCGGGCCCTGGCTGCTGCTCATGGTGGACACCAACGCGCTCGGCCGCGAACACGTGGGCGACGGTGTCTACCGCGACCTCGACGACCGGATGACCCGGGCCGACGGGCCGGAGCTGAGCGCGCCCGAGGCCGCCCGGATCCGGGAGATCCTGGCCGGCTCGGACGCCGAGCACGTGCTGTTGTTCGTCCACCAACCGCCGCTCGCGGAGATCTGCCCGAGTCTGGACCCCTCCGGCCGACTCGGCGCGCTGCTCCGCGACTTCGGGCGGATCCGGGCCATCTCCGGCGGCCATCTGCACGGCTCGCTGGAGGGCGAGTTCGCCGGAGTGCCGGTGTTCGTGGCGCCCTCGACCACGTACAGCATCGACTACGCCGGCAAACACTTCGACGGCCCCGGCTATCGCACCTTCACGCTGCACCCGGACGGCCGGGTCGAATCCGCCGCGCACACCGCGCCCGGCCCGATCACCGACGAGATGCGGGCCAAGCCCGCACCGCGCTTCCTCACCGATCTCATGCTCGGCGTGGTGACGATCGAGGAGATGCGCGAGATGAGCGACGAGCAGTTCCGAACCCGGTTCGGCGAGCCCCGTCCGGTGCGCGGCGCCTGAGCCCGATTCCCACGACCCGACCAGTACGAGGAGACCCGTGACACAACATCAGGCGGACGCCGGACTCACCCTCGAAGGGGTCCGCAACTTCCGCGACATCGGCGGACTGCCCACCGCCGACGGCCGGCGGGTGCGAGCCGGCCGCTACTTCCGCAGCGGCCACCTGGCCAAGCCCACGGACGCGGACCGCGCGGTCCTGGCCGACCTGGGCATCCGGCTCGTGGTGGACCTGCGCAGCCCGGCCGACATCGAACTGGACGGCGCCGACGTGCTGCCCGAGGGCGCCCGGTGGTTGAACCTGCCGATGTCCGACCCGGCCCGACACTCGGACTTCTGGAGCGATCTGCGCAACGCCGACCTGAGCGTGTTGCGCGAGCGACTGGGCGACGGGCGGGCGCAGAAGTCGATCGCGGCGGACTACCGCGACCAGGTGGTGGCCCGGGTCGACCGGCACGCGCGGATGTTGCGCGCCATGCTCGACGCGGACGGCCTGCCGGTCGTGGTGCACTGTTCGGCCGGCAAGGACCGCGCGGGCATCGCGGCGGCCCTGGTGCAACGGATCGTCGGCGTCTCCGCCGACGACGCCGTGGCGAACTACCTGGTCAGCAACGAGCCGGGCAACCGCTACGAGCCGAACTCGGACAAGCTCGCGATGCGACCGGGGCTGCTGGAACTCTTCCAGCCGTTCCTGGAAGTGCGCGAGGAATACCTGCGTGGCGCGCTCGAGGTGATGGACACCCACTGGGGCGGCTTCGACGCCTACCTGGAGCAGGGTCTGGGCCTGGACGCGGACCGGCTGGACCGGCTGCGGGCGCTGTTGCTGGAGGACTGAGCCGGGCCCGGACGGCCCCGGGACGGTGCCCACAGGAGGAGGCACCGTCCCGGGGGCGGCAGGCCGTCCGGCGATTGCCGAAGGCCGCCGGGAATCAGGAGTCGTCGGCCATCAGCTTGATGTTCCAGCGGGTCTCCTGGCGCGGACGCAGGTAGACCAGCCAGTACAGCGCGGCCACCACCAGCACCCCGCCGGTGATCAGCAGCGCGCGGGTCGGCTGTTCGGTCAGCACGTAGATCATCGACGCGATCAGGAGCACCGGGATCGCGGGCCACAGCGGCATCCGCCAGGCCCGGGTCTCCTTGTGCACACCCTTGCGGGCGACCAGTGCGGCCAGTGCCACCACCAGGTAGAGCGCGGCGACCGCGACGCCGGTGACCTCACCGAGGATGTCCAGGTTCACGAAGCACAGCAGCGCGCCGGGCACGCCGACGACCAGCGTGGACACCCACGGCGAACCGAACCGGTTCACCTTGCCGAAGGCCCGGTTGATCGGCTCGGGCCAGGCCCGGTCGCGGGCCGAGGCGTAGACCACGCGGGAGTTCTGGATCACCATGACCACGCCCGCGTTGATGATCGCCAGCGCGATGCACAGGCCGATGAAGGTGGCCGTGCCGTGGTTGGACCAGCCCTCGACCAGGCCGAGGATGTCGCCGCCCGCCAGGGTCGCCTGGTCCGGCGCGCCGAGCGAGATCGCGATGGTCGGCACGATCAGGATCACGCCGCCCAGACCCAGGGTCCACAACACCGTGCGTGAGACCGTACGGCGCGGGTTCTCCATCTCCTCGGCCAGGTAGACCGCGGTGGAGAAGCCCTGCAGGGCGAACAGCGCGCCGGCCATGCCCGCGATCAGGATGCCCATCTTCAGTGGATCCGTCGTGTTGCTCGCCGCGTCCACGACGACCTCGGGCTTGATCAGCGTCGAGGTGGACTGGTGCACGTTGGCGAAGCCGAGGAAGGCCACGATCGCCGCGGCGACCACTTCCAGGGCCAGGAAGACGCCGGTCACCCACGCGTTCGCGCGCAGGTCGAGCAGACCCATGATGGTGGCCAGGATCATCACCGCGGCGCCGGCCCACATCGTGTCGATCGTCGCGATCGAGGTCAGATACTCGGCGGTGCCCAGGGCGATGATCGGCGGCACGATCATCACCACGATGGTGGCGATGATGAAGACCAGCCAGCCCATGAAGCGGCCCATGAGGGTGCCGACCATGGCGTACTCGCCGCCGGCGCTGGGGATCAGGGTGCCCAATTCGGAGTAACAGAACGCGACGCCGACGCACAGGACGGCGGCCACGACCAGGGCCAGCGCGGTGCCGGAACCCAGATCCGCGAACATCCCCGGCACGATCACGAAGAGCGAGGACGCGGGGGTCAGGCACGAGAGGGTGAGCAGGGTGCCGCCGACGACTCCGATGGAGCGCTTGAGCGGGGCGGGGGTGCCACCGGCGTCGAGGGTGACTGGAGTCAGGGTCCCGGACGGCGGTGGGGTTGTTTCAACAGCCATGTGTCGCTACCTCTGCGGGACAGCGGGGTGCGGTTATCGCCTCCGGGACGGATGTGAGCCGTTCGGATCCGCCGAACGGTGCGGCGTAATACAAACGCCCGTTAGATCATGCGTCAAGATCCCGTTAGCAACTGATTCCGTAGGTCGTACACCCAGATTTCATTGAATAACGCTCCAAGCTGGCATCTGATGGTGCGTAATCCGCAGATGAAGCTGCGGGAAAAGTTTCCTCACCGTTCACCTGTCGAGATAGCCTCCGGCCATGGTCAACCGCGTACTCGCGCACACCGGGGCCCGGCATCCGGTGATCCAGGCGCCGATGGGCTGGATAGCCCGCTCCCGACTGGCCGCGGCGGTGTCCGCGGCCGGCGGGCTGGGGATGGTGGAGACCTCCTCCGGCGAGGTCGACGCGTGCCGTCGGGAGATCGACACGATGGTCGCCTCGGGGCTGCCGTTCGGGGTCAATCTGCCGCTGATGTTCCTGCGCGACGATCGGCTCGTGCGGCACGTGGCGGACGCGGGTGTGCGCTTCGTGACCACGTCGGCGGGCAATCCGGCGACCTTCGTGGACCTGCTCCGGGAGCACGGCCTGACCGTGTATCACGTGGTGCCCTCGATCCGGGCGGCCCGCAAGGCGGTCGAGGCCGGCGTGGACGGGCTCGTGGTCGAGGGCGCCGAGGGCGGCGGTTTCAAGAATCCGGCCGAGGTGTCGCTGCTCGTGTTGCTCCAGGGCATCCGGGAGATCACCCACCTGCCGCTGGTCGCCGCCGGCGGCATCGTGGACGGTCGCGGCATGGCGGCGGCGTTCGCGCTCGGCGCCGAGGCGATCCAGATGGGCACCCGGTTCCTGGCCTCGGCCGAGAGCCCGGTGCACAGCCACTACAAGCAGGCGGTGCTGGCCGCGGACGAGACCGGGACCGTGGTGGTCAACCGCACCGGCAGCCCGACCATGCGCGTCCTGGGCACCGAGTTCTCCCGCGCGCTCGCCGCCTCGGGCGGACCGGCGCACAGCTCGCTCGACGCGATCAAGCGGTTGTACTTCGACGGCGAGATGGAGGCGTCGCTCGCCTCCGCGGGCCAGTCGGTCGGCCTGGTGCACGACGTGGAGTCGGTGGCCGCGATCATCGAGCGGACGATGGCGGGCTTTCACGCGGCGCTGGCGACGGCGGTGCGCCGGGCCGGCGAGGTCTGAGGCCGCCGGCGTCGGCCACCCGGGCCGCCGCCCACAGCACGATCGCGCACAGCGCCCACGAGGCCAGCACGTCCGCGAGCCAGTGGTAGTCGCACCACAGCAGCGCGAACCCGATCAGGGCACACGAGGCGGCCGCGCCCGCGGCCCAGCGTCGGCCCGCCCGCGCCGAGCCGACACGCCCGAGCAGCAGCGCGGCGATCCCGTAACAGACCGTCGAGGTCGCGGTATGGCCGGACGGGAAGAAGCCCCACGCGTCCGCGGCCACCGGCGATTCGCTCGGGCCGGGCCGGCCGATCAGATCCTTGCCGCCGATCACCGCGATCGTCACCACGAGCACGCCGCCCGCGGCGATCGCGATCGGGGAGGCACGGCGTGTGCGTACGGCGGCGAACAGCGCCGCGACGGCGAGCGCGATCCCGGCGGGCAGTGGCCCGCCCAGGTCGGCCAGGAAGTGCATCGGGCCGTCCAGCCAGGCCGTCCCGGGCGCGCCCGCGAGGTCGCGCATCGCGTTTCGGACCGTGCGGTCCAGGGTGATCGAGGGTCCGCTTTCGGCCACTACCTGGACGGTGAGCGCGACGAGCACGAGCGCGAGAATCAGCGGCACTGCGAGGCCGCGCGTGTACTGTGAGTGAACAGACCACCGCCCCGGAACGGGGGGCGTTGTCCCGGGGCGGCCGCCGGCTTGCTCAGGGCCGGCGTCGGTGGAAGGTCTGTGCATCTCACTCGAAGATACGCGGAGAACAGGTCGGCGGGTTCCCGACGCGCGGCCTCCACACAAAGCCTGCACACGTTCTCCACGGTCTGGAAGGCGGGACATACACGCTGTACGTTGGAGCATTGAAGGGTGTGAGCGGCGTCACAGCGCGTGTCGCGTGAGTCCGGCCGCCCCGGAGAGTCCAAGTACGCGGAGAACATCCGTAAGCAGGACAAACCGACGGTGGCTCGAGTGACGTGGCATTGACGCAATGTCGTCGATCGCCCCTCTGCTGTCAGCACGCAAAGGTAGGGTTGGTCAGGTGGTTGAAGAGTCCGATTACTCGACATACCGCGTGCCGTGCATCCCGGCCCCTGCGGGGAGCGGGCGCGTCCGCCGGACCGAGGTTCCGGTGGTTTACAAGGGCGTCAAGGCGGGCGGTGCCGTGTTCGATTCCTCGGTGGAACCCCGACGGGGTCGGGGCGCGGGGGCGATGGGTGTGGTCCTGACCAGCGACCGTCAGCTTCGGGTCGTGCGCACGACCCGACCGCGCGGCCTGCGACTCGAAGGCGAGATCGACCTCGCGAACGTGGACGTGGTGCGCCGCGTCCTGGCCGCCGCGTCCCGCGACGGCGGTGACGTCCGGGTGGACGTGAGCAAGCTCGCCTTCATCGACGTGGCGGGCCTGCGGGTGTTCGTCGACCAGGCCGGCGCGCTGTCCCGGCGCGGCGGACACATGGTCCTGATCGGCGCGAGCCGGCAGATGTTGCGGGTGCTCACGCTGTGCGGGTGGGACACCGTCCCGGGCCTGAGCATGGTCGAGCGGATCGCCCCGGCGCCGCGCCGACCGCGGCTCTGAGCATTCCCCGACCGCACGCGGTCGGGCCGCGGCGCATCCCGCGAACCCCCATTCCGGACACACCGAACCCCCGTCCGTCGGAGTACGTGCTCCGACGGACGGGGGTTCGTGGTGTTCGTGTCCGGCTCAGACCGAGGCGGCGAACGCCTGCTCCAGCACGTCCAGGCCCTCGACGAGCAGGTGCTCGGGGATCACCAGCGGCGGCAGGAAACGCAGCACGTTGCCGTAGGTGCCGGCGGTCAGCACCAGCAGCCCCTGCGCGTGGCACGCCTTGGCGAGGGCGCCGGCCAGCTCCGGGTTCGGCTCCTTGGAGCCGGGCTTGACCAGCTCGATGGCGATCATCGCGCCCCGACCGCGGACCTCGCCGATCTCGGCGAACTTCTCGCTCATCGTGCCCAGTCGGCCGAGCATGATCTCGCCGATCCGGCGGGCCGCGCCGTTGAGGTCGAGGCCGCGCATCGTCTCGATCGCGCCGAGCGCCGCGGCGCAGGCGACCGGGTTGCCGCCGTAGGTGCCACCGAGGCCACCCGCGTGGGCGGAATCCATGATCTCGGCGCGCCCGGTCACCGCGGCCAGCGGCAGGCCGCCGGCGATGCCCTTGGCCGTGGTGATCAGGTCCGGCACGATGCCCTCGTCGTCGCACGCGAACCACTGGCCGGTGCGGCAGAAGCCGGTCTGGATCTCGTCCGCGACGAACACGATGCCGTTCGCCTTGCAGAACTCGACGATCCTGGGCAGGAAGCCCTTGGCCGGCTCGATGAAGCCGCCCTCGCCCAGGATGGGCTCGATCACCACGGCGGCCACGTTGTGCGCGCCGATCTGCTTGGTGATGATGTCGATCGCCTGCTCGGCGGCCTCGTCCGCGCAGTTGTCCGCGCCGGTCAGCCAGCGGTAGGGGTAGGCGACCGGGACCCGGTAGACCTCGGGGGCGAACGGGCCGAACGACTCCTTGTACGGCATGTTCTTCGCGGTCAGCGCCATGGTCAGGTTGGTACGACCGTGGTAGCCGTGGTCGAACACGACCACCGCGGGGCGCTTGGTGTGGGCACGCGCGATCTTGACCGCGTTCTCCACCGCCTCGGCGCCCGAGTTGAACAGCGCGGTGCGCTTGTCGTGGTCACCCGGGGTCAGCTCGTTGAGCTGCTCGGCGACCGCCACGTACGACTCGTACGGGGTCACCATGAAGCACGTGTGGGTGAACCGCTGCAATTGCTCGGACGCGCGACGCACGACACCCTCGGCCGAGTTGCCGACGCTGGTCACCGCGATGCCGGAGCCGAAGTCGATCAGGGAGTTGCCGTCCACGTCGACGACCACGCCGCCGCCCGCCTGGGTCACGAAGACCGGCAGGGTGGTGCTGACGCCGCGCGCGACCGCCGCGTTGCGACGCGTCATCAGCTCGGTCGACTTCGGGCCGGGAATGGCGGTGACGAGCCGGCGCTCCTGCGGGAGCGAGGGCCCGCCGGGCTGCGAAGCGCCCATGCTGGTCTCCTGTGGGTCGAGGTGGGGGTTCGCGGTGGCTCCGCGGTCCTCTCCGCAGGCTAGGCGCCGAGCCGCGTTCGCCGCATGCGCCGCATCGGTTAATCACCCGGTTGCTTGTGTCCGGGATGGACAAAAGCCGATCGGGCAGAACAACTCCGAACACATCCCGGACTCGCGCCGGAATGATCATCACGACAGGCGGTGTGGCGCCTACATTGAGTTCCGGTTCAGGGCGTGGTTCCGGGAGGGCGAGACGTGGACGTGGAACGGCCGGATTCCCCGGCGTCACCGGCGGTCGAGGCCGAGGTCTTCGGGGCCGACCCGAGCGACCGCGGCGACCCCGCGCGCCGGCGCGCGCGAGCCGCCCGCGCCCGGGTGCCGGCCCCGGCCGCGGCCGAACGCGACGTCGACCCCGACGGGTTCGACCTGCGCGGGTGGTTGCGCGGACCGCGGCACCGGGAGGCCCCCGGCGTGTACGGCTACGGCCGGGACGAGCGGGAGATCAGACTGCGGGCCGCCGAGCGCGACGCGCGCACCCGGCCCGAGGCGGCGCTGGTGCGCCGCGCGGTGTTGTGGCTGGTGATCGCGGTACTCAGCCTGAGCTGGGTGCTGGTCGCCTACGTCTGGCTGGTCCGGAAGATCATCCCGAGCTTCATGTGGCCGCTGCTGTTCAACAACCTGCTCTACGTGCTGCTGTTCGTGCTGTTCGGCTACCTCGGTCGCTGGCACGAGATCGCCTGGCCGTTCCTGCGCCCGTGGTGGCAGCGGCTGGACCGGCGGGCCGAGCTGAACGGCCGCCCGCGCCCCGAACAGTGGCGGCGCGCCGCGCTGTTCCTGGTGCTGGGCTTCGTCGCCTGGGTCGTGCTGATGCGGCCGTTCGTCGCGCTGTTGTTGCTGATCTTCCCGCGTGGGCTGCTGCACGACGGGCAGTGGCTGGTGCGACTCCTCTACAACGGCGGTTTCCTGTACGCGGGCGCGGTGCTCGGCCGCTGGGACGTGGTGATCCGGCCGTACGCGCGCACCCCGCGCGAGCAGGTGGTGCCGGAAACCGAGGAGGCGCAGGTCGCCGACGCGGAGCTGTGGCCCGAGTTGCGCGACGCGGCGCAACACGAGGCGGCCGACGTGCTCGACCACGAGGTGTCGGCGGGCCGGCTGCGGGACGTGGACTATCTGCGGCTGCGCCGGGTGCTGGAGGCCGGAGAGGCGGACCTCGACTACCTCGCGGACGTGGCCGAGGAGATCACCGACAACGGCGCCGCGGCCTGTCGGCACGGCTCCGGGCAGCGTGACCTGCGGCCCCGGCGCGCCGAGCACGACCTGCTGGCCGGCCAGGTGCGGGTCGGCGTGGGCACCGACCATCCGAAGAACCCGCCGCTGTACCGGGACACCGCCTTCGCCCTGGATCCGGACGTGCTCGGCGCCTCGATGCTCGTGGTCGGGGCGGCGCGGGCGGGCGAGCCGGGCCGACTGCTCGAACCGGTGGTCGAGACGATGGCGCTGCGCGCGCTCACCGGCGCCGCGTCGCTGGTGGTGATCGACGCCAAGGGCGACGAGTTCGAACGCCCGGGCGGCTACGACCTCGAAGTGATCGTCGGCGACCCGGACTCGCCCTCGGGCCTGGATCTGTACGGCGGCGCGGCCTCGCCCGAGGACGCCGCCGACCGGCTCGCCGCCGCGGCGCTGCCTCCGAACGCGATCGGGCTCGGCGACGCCGTGAGCAACGCGCTGCGCCAGGTGCTCGGCGCGTACGTGGCCGCGCACGGCCGCTATCCCGAGGTGGGCACGCTGCTCGACCTGCTGGATGGCACCGAGGCCGCGCTCGCCGCCCTGGAGCGCGCGCTGCGGGCGGTCGACCGGTATGCCGAACACGAACGGGCGTTGCGCGCGATGGCGCGTGGCGACGACGACGCGCGGCTGCTGGTGCAGCGCCTCGCGGTGCTCGAACGACCCGGCGTCGCCGAACTGTTCCGCCCCGATCGGCAACGCTTCGCGGCCGGCGACATCGACCGGCCGCTGCGGGTGCGGATCGCGCTGAACGAGGCCGCGCACCCCGAGGCGGCCCGGCTGATCGGCCGGCTCGTGCTGTCGCAGTTCGTCCAGGCGATGGCCACGCCCCGGCGTGAGCGCGGGCCGCGCAAGGTGTTCGCGTGCCTGGTCGCCGACGACGCCGGGCGGCTGGTGGACGAGTACGCGGCCAAGGGCTTGCAGTGGGCCCGCAACCGTCGGGCCGGCCTGGTGCTGTCGGTGCGCTCGCTCGACGAACTCGCCCCGGCACTGCGGCACACCGTGTTCGCCGCGGCCGGCTGCAAGGCGGTGGTACCGGGTGCCTCCCGGGCCGATGCCGAACTGTTCGCCGAGTACTGGGGAATGACCAAGGAACAGGAGAAGTCGATCACCATGGGCACGCCCGAGGGCGGCCTGGTCAAGCGGATCCGCTACTCGGTGCTGGGCGCGTTGTTCGGCGAGAAGGCGAGTGGGCGGTCCGAGCGGGTGACCACCCGTACCGTCGAGCGCTTCCGCTGGTCCCCGACCGAGATCACCGGCGATCTGCCCACCCGGCACGCCATCGTCAGCCTGACCACCCGAAAAGGCGAGCGAACCCCTCCCGTGCTGATCGATCTCGGCCGCTGAGTCAGACTGGAAGCCTCTCCCACTCCAGTTTGGACAACACCCACATGCCGCCCACCCTCGCGTCCCTGGTCCGCGCACCCGCCCTCGACCTGCGGGTGCTCGCGGGCAAGGGCGGACTCGACCGCGAGGTGCGGTGGGTGCACACGAGCGAACTCGCCGATCCCACGCCCTATCTGGAGGGCGGCGAACTGCTGCTCACCACCGGGATGAAGCTCGGCCGCAACAACGCCGAGCGCCGCGCCTACGTCGAGCGGCTCGCGGCGGCCGAGGTGGCCGGGCTCGGGATCGGGGTGGGCCTGACCCTGGACCGGGTGCCCGCGGTGATCGTCGAGGTCGCCGAGGCGCACGGCTTCCCGGTGTTCGAGGTGCCGCGGCCGACGCCGTTCATCGCGATCAGCAAGGTGGTCTCGTCGGCGCTGGCGGCCGAGCAGTACGAGACCGTCACCACCGGCTTCGCGGTCCAGCAGGAGTTGACCCGGGCCGCCGCCGGGCGCGAGGGCCCCGCGACGCTGATCCGCCGGCTCGCGGCTCGGCTGGACGGCTGGGCCGCGCTCTACGACGCGGACGGCACGCTGCGCCAGGTAGCGCCCGCCGCGGCCCGGGGGCGCACCGACGGGTTGCGCGCCGACATCGAGAAGTTGCGCGGGATGCCCGCGCCGTCGTCCGCGTCGTTGCCCGGGATCGAGGACACCGGGCGGGTGGTGGTCCAGTCGCTGGGCGCCGAGCGGCGGATCAGCGGATTCCTGGCGGCGGGCACGGACCGGCCGCCGCGCACCGCCGACCGGCAGACGCTGGGCACCGCCGCCTCGCTGCTCACCCTGGCCCTGGAGCAGTCCCGGGTCAGTGCCGACGCGGGCGCCCGGATGCGCACCGCGCTGCTGCGGTTGTTGCTCACCGGCGAGCGGGCGACGCCGGCCGAACTGGCCCACGACATCGCGGCGGACCTGCCGCCCGGGCCGTGGCGGGTGGTGGTGGCCACCGGGCCGGAGCCGGTGGTGGCGGCGTTCGTGGAGCGACTGTGCGCGCGGGCGGTCCGGGCCGGCACCCCCGCGCTCACCGGCGAGCTGGGCGGGGCGAGCGTGCTGGTGTTGCCGGAATCGGTCGAGCCGGTCGAGCCGGTGGACCTGCCCGGCCTGATCGCGGGCGTGTCCGGTCCGGTGGAGCCGCCGGCCGCCGCCGACGGCTACCGGCAGGCGCTCGGGGCGCACGCGGTGGGCCTGCGCTCGGAGAAGGCGCTGACCGTGCACGGTCGCGACGCCGGCGGGTTGTTGCCGCTGCTGGACGGGGACGCCGTGCACGCGTGGGCCGAGCAACTGCTCGCACCGTTGCGCGCGCACGACGCGGGCGGCCGGGGCGACCTGATCGGCTCGCTGCGCGCGTGGCTGGCCCGGCACGGGCAGTGGGACGCGGCGGCCGGCGAGCTGGGCGTGCACCGGCACACGTTGCGCTACCGCATCCGGCGGGCCGAGGAGATCCTCGGCCGTACCCTGGACGATCCGGACACCCGCGCGGAACTGTGGTTCGCGCTGCGCGACCCGAGCGTGGTCCGTGAGGACAAGTCGTAGCACCGGAGATGCGGGAATGGCCGGGATGGACAAAAACGCGGACGCCCGATCGGCCTACCGTTGAGTCACCGGGATCATCGGCACCCGTTGACGGAGAAGGAGCAGCAGTGACCACCACCCACGCGTTCTGGCAGGCAGGCCGACAGGCCACCGGCGAGACGGCCTTCGACGTCACGAACTCGTACGACGGCCGGCTCGTCGGCCGCGTCTCCGAGCCCACCGACGCGCAGATCGAGGAGGCCGTCGCCGCGGCGCACGCCGTCGCCCACGAGTTCGCCGCACTGCCCGCCTACCGGCGCGCCGCGGCCCTGGACCACGTGGCCAAGCGGCTCGGCGAGCGCACCGAGGAGATCGCCCGGCTGATCACCGCCGAGAACGGCAAGCCGATCAAGTGGGCGCGCGGCGAGGTCGGCCGTGCGGTCTCGGTGTTCCGCTGGGCGGCCGAGGAGGCCCGCCGGTTCAACGGCGAGGGCATGCGGCTGGACACCGACGCGGGCGGCACCGGTCGTTACGCGCTGGTCCGCCGGATCCCCAAGGGCGTGGTGCTGGGCATCGCGCCGTTCAACTTCCCGCTCAACCTGGTCGCGCACAAGGTCGCCCCGGCGATCGCGGTCGGCGCCCCGATCATCCTCAAGCCCGCGCCGGCCACCCCGCTGTCCGCGCTCGTGCTCGGCGAGATCCTGGCCGAGACCGACCTGCCGAACGGCTCGTGGAGCGTGCTTCCCGTCCCCAACGACCGGATGCCGGCGCTGGTGAAGGACGAGCGGCTGCCGGTCATCTCGTTCACCGGCTCGGGCCCGGTGGGCTGGAGCATCATGGACTCGGTACCGCGCAAGCACGTCACCCTGGAACTGGGCGGCAACGCCGCCGCCGTCGTGCTCGCCGACTGGTCCTCCGAGGCCGACCTGGAGTGGGCCGCACAGCGGATCGCGACCTTCTCCAACTACCAGGGCGGCCAGTCCTGCATCTCGGTGCAGCGGGTGATCGCCGACGCGAGCGTCTACGACCGCCTGGTCGAGAAGGTCGTGGCGAAGGTGGCCGCGCAGGTCACCGGCGACCCCGAGGACGACACGGTCGACGTCGGCCCGCTTGTCAGCGTCGCCGCCGCCGAGCGGGTCCAGTCCTGGGTGGACGAGGCCGTGCAGGCCGGCGCCAAGGTGCTCACCGGCGGCACCCGCGACGGTGCCGCCTACGCGCCGACGGTGCTCAGCGAGGTCCCGGCCGGCGTCACCATCGCCTGCGAGGAGGTCTTCGGCCCGGTGCTCACGCTGACCCGGGTGGATGGCACGGACGCCGCGTTCGCCGCGGTCAACGACTCCGAGTTCGGTCTCCAGGCCGGCGTGTTCACGCACGACATCCAGACCGCCTTCCGGGCCCAGCGCGAGCTGGAGGTGGGCGGCGTGATCATCGGCGACGCCCCGTCCTACCGCGCCGACCAGATGCCCTACGGCGGCGCGAAGAACTCCGGCGTCGGCCGTGAGGGGGTCACCTACGCGATGACCGACTTCACGTACGAGCGCGTCATGGTGCTCACGGGCCTGGACCTGTAGACACCCCACCGACGAAGGGCCCGGCCACCTGGGGTGGTGCCGCCGGGCCCTTTCGCATTTCTCCGGGGGCGGTGCGCCCGCGATCCCCCGCGCGACCTCGCGGGCCGGTGATCCGCCAAGTGGCCGTAGCTCTGGACAAATGGGCGTCACGCGGCATTCAGTGGACGTGCACGGGCAGGTAACACCGGTCGGTAACAACGCCGGTTCCGCTGCGAGTCCGCGAGGAGTCCGCCATGCCCCCTGTCAGCGAACGCGAAGCCCGCAAGGTTGCCGAGGAAGCCCGGCAGCAGGACTGGGACAAGCCCAGTTTTGCCAAGGAACTCTTCCTCGGGCGGCTGCGGCTCGACCTCGTCCACCCGCATCCCGAGGCGGACGCGGAGGAGATCCGTCGGGGGGAGGACTTCCTCCGCGTGCTGCGGGAGTTCCTCACCACCCGGGTGGACCCCACCGTGATCGAGCGCGACGCGCGGATCCCGGACGAGGTGCTCAAGGGCCTGGCCGAGATCGGCGCGCTGGGCATGAAGATCGACACCGAGTACGGCGGCCTGGGCCTGAGCCAGCTCTACTACAACAAGGCGCTGGTCCTGGTCGGCTCGGTCAACGCGGCACTGGGCGCGCTGCTGTCCGCGCACCAGTCGATCGGGGTGCCGCAACCGGTCAAGATGTTCGGCACCGACGCGCAAAAGCGCGAGTTCCTGCCGCGTTGCGTGCGCGAGGTCAGCGCGTTCCTGCTCACCGAACCCGACGTCGGCTCGGACCCGGCCCGGCTGGCCACCGCCGCGGTGCCCACCGAGGACGGCGAGGCGTACGTCCTGGACGGCGTGAAGTTGTGGACCACCAACGGCGTGGTGGCCGGGCTGCTCGTGGTGATGGCCCGGGTGCCCAAGGCGGAGGGTCGGCGCGGCGGGATCACCGCGTTCGTGGTGGACGCGGACAGCCCCGGCATCACCGTGGAGAACCGCAACGCGTTCATGGGCCTGCGCGGCATCGAGAACGGGGTGACCCGCTTCCACAACGTCCGGGTGCCGGCGGCGAACCGGATCGGCGCCGAGGGTGCGGGCCTGAAGATCGCGCTGACCACGCTCAACACCGGCCGCCTCTCGCTGCCCGCGATGTGCGCCGGCGCGGCCAAGTGGTCGCTCAAGGTGGCCCGCGAGTGGGCGGGCGAGCGCGAGCAGTGGGGCCGCCCGATCGCCGGCCACGAGGCGGTCGCGGGCAAGATCGCCTACATCGCGGCCAGTGCCTTCGCGCTGGAGGCGGTGCTGGAGCTGACCGCCCGGATGGCCGACGAGGATCGCCGCGACATCCGGATCGAGGCCGCGCTGGCGAAGCTGTACGCGTCCGAAGTGGGCTGGACGGTCAGCGACGAACTCGTCCAGATCCGCGGCGGTCGCGGCTACGAGACCGCCGCCTCGCTGCGCGCCCGGGGCGAACGCGGGGTGCCGGCCGAGCAGATGTTGCGGGACATGCGGATCAACCGGATCTTCGAGGGCTCGACCGAGATCATGCACCTGCTGATCGCGCGGGAGGCGGTGGACGCGCACCTGGCCGTGGCCGGCGACATCATCGACCCCGACGCCGACCTGAAGGCCAAGGGCAAGGCCGCCGCCGACGCGGGCGTCTTCTACGCCAAGTGGCTGCCCAAGCTGGTCGCCGGAAAGGGCCAGGTGCCGACCTCCTACCGCGAGTTCGCCCCGGTCGGCGCACCGAGCCTGGCCGCGCATCTGCGCTTCGTCGAGCGCGCCTCGCGCCGGCTGGCCCGCTCCACCTTCTACGGGATGGCCCGCTGGCAGGGCGCGATGGAGCGCAAGCAGGGCTTCCTCGGCCGGATCGTCGACATCGGCGCCGAGTTGTTCGCGATGAGCGCGGTGTGCGTACGGGCCGACATGCTGCGCCGCCGCGACGTCGAACAGGGCGGGGCCGCGTACGAACTCGCCGACCTGTTCTGCCGGCAGGCCCAGGTCCGGGTGGACGAGTTGTTCGGCCGGTTGTGGACCAACACCGACGTGTTGGACGTCAAGGCGACCGAGGGTGTGCTGGCGGGCCGGTATCTGTGGTTGGAGGAGGGCGTCCTCGACCCGTCCACCGAGGGCCCGTGGATCGCCGACGCGACGCCCGGCCCGGCCAAGGTGGCCAACGTGCACCGACCCGTCGGCTGAGCCGCGCGCGGCCGGCGGGAGCGCCCGCCGGCCGCCGCCGCACGGTCCGCGGGCGGTCGCCGCGGGCAATCGTCGACCTGGGCTCGGCGCCGGGCCGGCGCGGGCCACAATGGTCGGATGGACTCCCTGGCCGATCCGTACGCGCCCTTCGCCCCCGACCAGTCGACCAGCCGACGGGACATCGTCCTGCTCGGCTCCACCGGGTCGATCGGGACCCAGACCATCGACGTGGTTCGCGCCCACCCCGAGCTGTTCCGGATCGTCGGCCTGTCCGCCGGCGGCGGGCGGGTGGACGAGCTGGCCCGGCAGGCACTCGAACTGGGGGTCGAGGTGGTCGCGGTGGCCAAGGCGTCCGCCGCACAGGACCTGCAATTGGCCTTCTACGCCGAGGCGCAACGCCGCGGCTACGCCAAGGGCCGGTACAAGCTGCCGCGCATCCTGGCCGGCCCCACCGCCGCCACCGAGCTGGCCGCACACCCGTGCGACGTGGTCCTCAACGGCATCACCGGCTCGATCGGCCTGGCCCCCACCCTCGCCGCGCTGACCGCGGGCCGCACCCTCGCGCTGGCCAACAAGGAGTCGCTGATCGTCGGCGGCCCGCTGGTCAAGGCGATCGCCAAGCCCGGCCAGATCGTCCCGGTCGACTCCGAGCACTCGGCGCTGATCCAGGCGCTGCGCGGCGGCCGGGCGGACCAGGTCAAGCGGCTCGTGGTGACCGCCAGCGGTGGCCCGTTCCGCGGTCGCAGCCGCGCCGACCTGGTCGACGTCACGCCGAAGGAGGCCGCCGCCCACCCCACCTGGGACATGGGCCCGGTGATCACGATCAACTCGGCGACCCTGGTCAACAAGGGGCTGGAGGTGATCGAGGCGCACCTGCTCTACGACATCCCGTTCGACCGCATCGACGTCGTGGTGCACCCGCAGTCGATCGTGCACTCGATGGTCGAGTTCGTCGACGGCTCGACCCTGGCCCAGGCATCGCCGCCGGACATGCGACTGCCGATCGCGCTCGGCCTGTCCTGGCCCGACCGGGTGCCCGAGGTCGCGGCCGGCTGCGACTGGACCAAGGCGGCCACCTGGGAGTTCTTCCCGCTCGACCACGAGGCGTTCCCGGCCGTCGAACTGGCCTGCGCCGCGGGCCGCGCGGGCGGCACCGCGCCGGCCGTGTTCAACGCGGCCAACGAGGAGTGTGTCGACGCGTTCATCGCGGGACACCTGAAGTTCAACGGCATCACCGATACCGTCGCCGCCGTCGTGAGCGAGCATGATGTACGTGGGGACGGCAACCGGCTGACACTGGAGGACGTCCTCGACGCGGAGGACTGGGCGCGCCGACGGGCACGCGAGATCATCGCCCACGGAGGAGAACCCCGTTGACCCTGTTCATGACGATCCTCGGCATCGTCGTCTTTGTCGTGGGCCTGCTGTTCTCCATCGCCTGGCACGAGGCGGGCCACCTGATCACCGGCAAGATGTTCGGTGTGCGGGTGCCGCAGTACATGGTCGGCTTCGGCAAGACGTTGTGGTCGAAGAAGATCGGTGAGACCGAATACGGGCTCAAGGCGATCCCGGCGGGCGGCTACTGCCGGCTGATCGGCATGTTCCCGCCCGACGCGTCGGGCAAGGTCCAGGCCCGCAGCACCTCACCCTGGCGCAGCATGATCGAGGACGCCCGCGAGGCGTCCTACGAGGAGGTCGGTCCCGGCGACGAGGACCGGATGTTCTACCAGCGCAAGCCGTGGCAGCGCACGATCATCATGCTGGCCGGTCCGTTCATGAACCTGGTCCTGGCCATCGCGCTGTTCGCGGTGTTCCTGATGGGCTTCGGGATCAACCAGCCCAGCACCACGGTGAGCAGCGTCTCCGAGTGTGTGGTCAGCGCCGACGCCAAGACCGACAAGTGCCCGGAGAACGCGCCGGACGCGCCGGGCAAGGCCGCCGGGCTGCGCGCGGGCGACAAGATCGTCAGCTACAACGGCACGAAGATCACCGGTTACGACACGCTGCGCGATCTGATCCGCAAGACCGAGGGCCAGGCCACCATCGTGGTCGAGCGCAAGGGGGAACAGCTCACCCTGACCCCGACGATCGCCCGCAACAAGGTGGCCAAGCTCGACAGCCACGGCGCCCCGATCCCCGGGCAGTTCCTGGAGAACTCCGGCTTCCTCGGCTTCAGCCCGGCGAGCGGCATCCAGCGACAGAGCGCGTCGCAGTCGGTCACCTACATGACGGACATGGTCGACAACGCCTTCCACAGCATGTTGCGCATCCCGCAGAAGGTGCCCGCACTGTGGGGCGCGGCCTTCCAGGGCGACGACCGCGACCAGGACTCGCCGGTGGGCGTGGTCGGCGCGGCCCGGGTCGGCGGCGAGGTCGCCGCGCTGGATGTGCCCGCCTCCCAGCGGGTGGGTCTGATGATCTTCATCATCGCGGGCTTCAACCTGTCGCTGTTCCTGTTCAACATGCTTCCGCTGCTCCCGCTCGACGGCGGACACGTGGTCGGCGCGTGGTGGGAGTCGATCCGTCGGCGGATCGCGAGCCTGCGCAAGCGGCCCGATCCGGGCCCCTTCGACGTGGCCAAGCTGATGCCGGTGGCCTACGTGGTGGCGTCGATCTTCATCGCCTTCACCGTGCTGGTGTTGATCGCCGACCTGATCAACCCGGTCAAGCTCACTTAGCGCGGTACGCCCCACCCCGTCCGGCTCCCACTCCGGCCCACGTGTGTCGATCAGGCAACAGGTGGGCCGGCATGGGGGTACACGCGCGTCCGCACCTCGTCGCGGTGGCGTAGCTTTGAGGACGACCTACCGCGCCGACCCACGGGACCGAAAAGAATGACCGCGATCCAGCTCGGAATGCCGTCCGTACCTGCCCGGCCCCTCACGCCGCGCCGCAAGTCACGGCAGATCATGGTCGGCAGTGTGGCCGTCGGTGGAGACGCTCCGGTGTCGGTGCAGTCCATGACCACCACCCTGACCTCCGACGTCAACGCCACGCTTCAGCAGATCGCCGAGCTGACCGCCTCCGGCTGCCAGATCGTCCGCGTCGCGGTGCCCTCGCAGGACGACGCCGACGCGCTGCCCGCGATCGCCCGCAAGTCGCAGATCCCGGTGATCGCGGACATCCACTTCCAGCCCAAGTACGTGTTCGCCGCGATCGACGCCGGCTGCGCCGCGGTGCGGGTGAACCCGGGCAACATCAAGCAGTTCGACGACAAGATCGCCGAGATCGCCAAGGCCGCGTCCGCCGCCAGCACCCCGATCCGGATCGGCGTCAACGCCGGGTCGCTGGACAAGCGGCTGCTCGCCAAGCACGGCAAGGCCACCCCCGAGGCACTGGTCGAGTCCGCGCTGTGGGAGTGCTCGCTGTTCGAGGAGCACGACTTCCGGGACATCAAGATCTCGGTCAAGCACAACGACCCGGTCGTGATGATCGAGGCATACCGGCTGCTCGCCGAGCGCTGCGACTATCCGCTGCACCTGGGCGTCACCGAGGCCGGTCCCGCGTTCCAGGGCACGATCAAGTCCGCGGTCGCGTTCGGCGCGTTGCTCGCGCAGGGCATCGGCGACACCATCCGGGTCTCGCTCTCCGCTCCGCCGGTCGAGGAGATCAAGGTCGGCAACCAGATTCTGGAGTCGCTGGGCCTGCGGCAGCGCGGCCTGGAGATCGTCTCGTGCCCGTCCTGCGGTCGCGCCCAGGTCGACGTGTACAAGCTCGCCGAGCAGGTCACCGCCGGCCTGGACGGGCTCAAGGTGCCGCTGCGGGTGGCCGTCATGGGCTGTGTCGTCAACGGCCCCGGCGAGGCCCGCGAGGCGGACCTGGGTGTGGCCTCCGGCAACGGCAAGGGGCAGATCTTCGTCAAGGGCGAGGTGATCAAGACCGTGCCCGAGTCGAAGATCGTCGAGACCCTGATCGAGGAAGCCCTCAAGCTCGCCGAGCAGATGCAGGCGGACGGCGTGCTCAGCGGCGACCCGATCGTCGACATCGCCTGAGCCGAGTCCGATCCGCCGCGGCCGCTCCGGCCCGCCCGGCCCGCCGCTCGACCGGATCAATCCACTCGGCCACCCGGGTGACATATCGTTGATGCGCCCCTACCCCCGGTAATCGCGCCCTGATCATCGAGAGATGTGATCGGGGCGCCGCCCCGGGGGGAGGGGCGTCGCGCGTGGGACGCATCATCGTGGCCGCACTGGCCGTCGTCGGCATGGTCGTGGGCACCGCGGCGGTTCCCGCGAGCGGACCCGACCCGGGCGCGAGGCGACCGTCCGCCCGGGTGCCGGCCGCGATCGCCTGGGGTGCGTGTCCGGCCGACGTGGCCGCACCCGGACTGCGTTGTGGAACGCTGGCGGTCCCGGTCGACCACACGCGCGCCGACGGGCCCACCACGACGCTGGGCCTCTCGCTCGCACCGGCCGGCGGCGGTGCGCCCCGGCGCGGCACGATCGTGGTCAATCCCGGCGGTCCGGGCGGCGGCGGCATGTGGCCGGCCGACCTGGTCAGGCGCGCGATGCCGGAACGGGTGCGGCAGAGCTACGACATCGTCGGCGTCGACCCGCGCGGCAACCACCACAGCGACCCGATCTCCTGCGTCGACGCGAGCTTCGACCGGGCCCCGAAGCCGGACCCGGTGCCCGCCACGGCGCAGGACGAGCAGCGGCTGATCGAACGTGCCCGCGACTACGCGCGCGGCTGCGCAGAGCGGGCCGGCGACCTGCTGCCGCACCTGGGCACCCTGGAGAACGCGCGCGACCTCGACCTGGTCCGCGCCGCGCTCGGCGAATCGCGGATCTCCTTCATCGGCTGGTCCTACGGCACCTACCTCGGCGCGGTCTACGGGCACCTGTTCCCCGAGCGGGTCGACCGGATGATCCTGGACAGCGTCGTCGACCCGCGGCCGGACCAGGTCTGGTACCGGATCAACCTGCGTCAGGACATCGCCTTCCAGGGCCGCTGGCGAGACCTCGTCGCGGCCGAGGGCGCCGACCTGGACGACCTGTTCGCCCGCACGCTCGCCGGCGTCCGAGCCGAGCCCGCCGGCGGCCTCGTCGGCCCCGCCGAACTGCGCGACCTCGCCACCCGCGCCCTGTACAACTCGCGGAGCTGGCCGGAATTCGCCGCGGCACTGCGCGCGCACGATCGAGGCGACCCGGGCCCGCTGGCCGCGCTGTACACGCCGGCCACCGCACAGGACGCCAACGGCACCGCGATCTACACCGCCGTCGAATGCCACGACGGGCCCTGGCCGCGCGACTGGTCGGTGTGGGACCGCGACGCCCGCGCCGTGGACCGCACCGCGCCCCTGACCACCTGGTCCAACACCTGGCTGAACGCACCCTGCGCGTTCTGGCCGGTGCCCGCCCGCACACCGCCGACGATCGACGGCCACGACCTGCCACCGGTGCTGCTGGTCCAGGGCACCCGGGATCCGGCCACCCCGCCCGCCGGGGCGAGCGCGCTGCACCAGGCACTGCCTTCCTCGCACCTGATCACCGTGCTCGACGAGGGCGACCACGGGATCCTCGCGTTCCAGCCCGCCCCATGCGTCCTGCGGGCCGCCTCGGCCTATCTGACCGACGGCACGCTCCCGCCGGGCCGCGACACCACCTGTGAGGCATCGTGATCCGCGCCGTCCGCGTCCTGTTGGCGGGCGTGCTGACCGCCGCCGTACTGACCGTCGCCGGCCCCGCCGGGGCGGACCCCGGGCCGATCACGTGGGGCGGCTGCCCACCGGGCACCGCGGCGGGGGAGCGCTGCGGCACCATCGGCGCCCCGCTGGACCACGCCCGTCCGGGCGGCCCGCGGATCCGGGTCGGCGTCTCCAAGGTCGCGGCGAGCGGGACGAAGGCGGAGTACCAGGGCATCCTGATGGTCAACTTCGGCGGCCCGGGCGCCGCCGGCGTCGGCTCGATGGGAGCGCTCGCCGGTGGTCTGCCCGAGCGGCTGCGCCGGGCCTACGACCTGATCGGCTTCGACCTGCGCGGGCGCGGCACGAGTACCCGCGTGGAGTGCACCGACCCGGAGACCTTCGGCCGCTCCCCCCGGCCCGACCCGGCGATGCCCGGCAGCCGAGCGGCGCACCTGGCCGCGACCCGCGCGTTCGCCGACGGTTGCCGCAGGTCCGCCGGCGACCTGCTGCCGCACCTGACCACCCGGGACATCGCCCGTGACCTCGACCTGGTCCGGGCCGCGTTCGGCGCCGACCGGATCTCGATCCTGGGCTACTCCTACGGCAGCTACCTGGGCGCGGTCTACGGGCAGCTCTTTCCGAACCGGGTACACCGGATGTTGCTCGACAGCCTGGTCGACCCGACCGAGGTCTGGTACGGGACCGGCTTCCTGCAAGCCCGCGGGTTCGACGCGCGTCGGCACGACTGGGCCGCGTGGACGGCCGAGCGCGCCGACCGCTTCCACCTGGGCGACTCCACCGCGGCCGTACTGGCCGGCTGGGACCGGCTGCGCGGGCAACTCGCCGAACACCCCGCCGGCGGCGTGTTCGGCGGCGTCGAACTCGACCAGTACACGCTCGGCAAGCTGTACACCGACCGGAACTGGGCGAGTCTGTCCGGCGCACTCGCGGACTACGCGTCGGGCGATCCGACCGCGCTGATCGCCGGGCGCAAACCGGCCACCGCGGACGAGGTCAACTTCGAGTCGGTGTTCCAGACCGTCGCCTGCGCGGACGCGCCCTTCCCGGCCGACGAGGCGGTCCTGGAACGGGACATGGCCGTGTTCCGGGCCCGGCACGGCGCGCTGGGCGCGGCCATCGCCGCTCCGGGCGCGTGCCTGTACCTACAGAGCAACACCGCCCCGCCGACCCGGATCGACGGCGCCGGTCTGCCCGGTGTCCTGCTCGTCCAGTCCGTCGGCGACCCGGCGACGCCCTACGAGGGGGCCCTGCGCATGCACGCGGCGCTGCCCTCGTCGCGGCTGCTCACCGTGCGCGGCAACGGCAACCACGGGCACTACCTGGTCGAGGGCTCGTGCGTCGACGACCGGGGCACCGCCTACCTGGTCGAGGGCACCCTGCCCGCGACCGACGTCGAGTGCACCGGCCCCGCGTCGGCCGATTCCGACCCGCGCCGATCGCCGGTCCCACACCCGCGCCGCTGACCCGCCCACAGGCCGCACCGGCCCCGGTCGCCGATCCCGTCGCCTCCCGGGCGGCGCGGGCGGCCCGGACCTGCATAGGGTGGTGCCGCAAGACTGGCATTTCCCCAAGGTCCGCCTGATGGCATGGTGAGGCACGTGCTGAGCTCGGTTTCCACCAAAGTCCTGGACGGGAGCGACCTGTCCGCCGTCCAGGCGCTGCTCGACCGTGACCCCGTCACGAACGTCTTCGTCGCGTCCCGGGTTCGACTCGCCGGCGTCGACCCGTGGCGACTGGGCGGCGAGCTGTGGGGTTATTACGAGGGTGGTCGGCTCACGTCGCTGTGCTACGCGGGGGCGAACCTGGTCCCGGTCGAGGCCGGCCCGGACGCCATACGTTCGTTCGCCGAGCGGGCCCGCCGCCAGGGCCGACGCTGCTCGTCGATCGTCGGCCCGGCCGAGGCGGCCGGCGACCTGTGGCGTCTGCTCGAACCGGTGTGGGGACCCGCTCGCGACGTGCGGCCGGTGCAGCCGCTCATGGTCGCCGAGGAACCCTCGCGCGAGGTCGCCCCGGATCCGCTCGTGCGCCGGGTGCGTCCGGACGAGCTGGACCTGGTGATGCCCGCGTGCGTGGCGATGTTCACCGAGGAGGTCGGCATCTCGCCGCTGATCGGCGACGGCGGCACCCTGTACCGCGCTCGGGTGGCCGAACTCATCGCGGGCGGGCGAGCGTTCGCCCGGATCGAGGACGGCCGGGTGGTGTTCAAGGCGGAGATCGGCGCGGTCACCCGACACGCGTGCCAGATCCAGGGCGTGTGGGTCGCGCCGGAGCGGCGCGGCGAGCGCCTGTCCGAGATCGGCATGGCGGCCGTCCTGCGGCACGCGCTGAGCGAGGTGGCCCCGATCGCCAGTCTCTACGTCAACAGTTACAACGGCCCCGCGCGCGCGGCCTACCGGCGGGTCGGCTTCGCCGAGACCGGGGCCTTCATGAGCGTGCTGTTCTGATCCGGCCCGTGGTGTCCGGACAGCGGCGGCGACCCGATTCCAGGGAGTGCGTGTGCTGATGGAGTGGACGTGCCGGGTCGTCGATCTCGCCGAGTACGCGGACGAGGCGGTCGACGTCCAGGCCGGCGCGTTCGGTCTCGCCGACGACGAGATCGCGGTGCGGCAGCGGATAATGCGCCGGCACGCGACCTTCGCCGGGGTGCGTTCCCTGGGCGCGTTCGACGACGACGGTCGACTGGTCGGCTTCGGCTACGGCTATCCCAATCTCACCGACCAGTGGTGGAGCCTGGTGATCGAACCGCACCTGGCCCGGGCCGGATACCGGGCCTGGCTGGACGAGTCGTTCGTGGTCGGCGAACTGCACGTGTTGCCGCGCTGGCAGGGGCACGGCATCGGACGCACCCTGATCACCCTGCTGTGTCGGGGCCAGGACCGGTCGCACATCCTGCTGTCGGCGATCGACGAACACACGCCGGCCCGCCGGTTGTACCGCGGTCTGGGATTTCGGGACCTGGCCCGTCCGGTCCTGTTCCCGGGCAACGACCGCCCCTACGCGGTGATGGGCGCGGTGCTGCCGTTCACGTGAGGCGTCCGCACCGCGCGGATCAGGACAACCACTCCGCGACGGACAGCAGGTCCTCGCCCGCCGGATCCTCCACCGACACGCACCACAGGCCGAGCGCCAGCGCCTGCACCAACGCCCAACCACGCACCCGCTCGGCGTCCAGGTCCAACGCGTTCGCCAGCCAGGTCACCCGCCGCCGCACCAGCGCCTGCGGACGCGGCTCGGCGACCACCGTGGCCATCCGGTCCCGGACCAGCGCGCCCAGGTCGAAGGCCCGTTCGCCGAGCATCGGGCGCGGGTCGATGGCCAGCCACTTCGTCCGCTCGGCGGCCAGCACGTTGCCGTGGTGGAAGTCGGTGTGCAGGACCACCACCTCCGGCTGCGACGCGGCCAACTCGCGGCACAGCGACACCGCCTCGTCGACCAGTGCCCGGGGACACGGGCCGGCCAGGTCCGCGTAGCGGCGCGGGATCGATTCGCCCCAGTGCTCGGCCCGATCCGCGACCGGTTCGATCGCGCAGTCCGCGGGCGGGGTCACCCACAACCTGCGCACCACCTCGGCGGCCTCCAGCATCGCCCGGTCCTCGGCCAGGGAGCGCAGCGACACGTCCGGCTGGAGTCGCTCCAGCAACAGCGCGCCGCGCTCGGGATCCGCGTCGAGCAGGCGAACCGCCCCGACGCCGTTCCACAACGCGAGCGCGCTCGCCTCGTGCGCGGTGTAGCGGTCGATCAGGCCGAGCTTGAGGGTGGCCGGCGTGTCGTCCGCGCGCCGGACGAGGAAGGTCAGGCTGAGTGCGCCGCCGGGAATGATCGCCCGTTCCACGGTCAGTTCCCAGCGCCGCGCGTATTCGGCGACCGCCTCCGGCAGCCCCGCCAGCCAGGGGCGGGCCACCTCCTCGCCGCACCAGCGCAGCGCGGTCCGGGTCAACCGCTCCGGGACCTCGACCGGATCGTTCACGTGCGGCTCCCGGCCGCCGGTGCCGCCGGGTCGCTCGGCGCGGGCAACCCCGGGAACGCGGTGCTCGCGCCCCGCCACCGCACCGCCCACACGGCGCTCTCGCGCAACCAGCCCGCCGCCTCGTTGCGCAACGGCGCCCCGCTCGCGGCCACCAACTCGCCCAGATGCAGGGCGACCGCGTCCTCCAGGTGGATCGCGAGCCGGGTCGCGTCGGCGGGCGTGGCCACCGTGAACGGGATCGTGTACGCGGCCGCCGCCGGTTGCGCGACCGCGCCCCGATCGCCGATCAGCCGCGCGATGGTGTCCCGGCGGGCCCGGTGCGCGTCCAGCGCGCTGCGGGCCTGGGTGCGCTCGGTACCGGTCAATCGGCCGCCGGCCACGCCGTAGCCGTAGACGGCCGCGTGCTCCGCGTCCAGCGCGTCGCGCAGCGCCTTGACCTCGGGGGTGGCGGACCCGGACGGGGTCGGCCGCGGCGTGCTCACGATGTGCTCCGAAGCAATTGGGCGTGTCCGGCCAGGCACGCGGCGGTGGCGGCCAGGGTGCGGGCCAGTTCGGGGGAGACCGCGTCCAGTCCGCTCAGCCGCTCGTCGGACGCCTGCCGGGCCCAGTCGGCGATCGCGGTGCCCGCCGCGGCGGCGTCCTCCGGCGCGTTGCCGGCGGGCGGCGCGGAGTGCGCCGCGCCCTTCGCGAAGACGGTCAGGTGCTGGCGCAGCTCGACCGAAAGCGGCCGGATGTGTTCGGCCAGCGTGGCGTGTCGCGCGGCGACCGCGTCGTAGCGCGCGAGCAGTGCCCCGGTCGCCGCGTGGGCCCGCTGCCGCGCCGCGTCGTCCGCCTTGCGTCGTCCCTGGCCCGAACCCCCGCCGCCGTCGTCGCAACCCACGACGCCGGCGGCGATCGTCGCTGCGGCCACGGCGCCCAGGACGGCCCGTCGCGTCGGCCCCGCGTCGCGCATGCGTCCCGCTCCTGACCCTCGTCCGTGATGTCCGTTGCCGGCCTCCGGCCGTGTCGGACGCTATCGCATCCGCGGTCGTGCGGACCCCGGTGGACATCCGGCGTACGCCGGGCGGACGTGCGCGAGATGGGCTCCGGACCGGATACTGTTGTCCTTCCACGACCCGCCCCGGCGGTCGACGCACCTGAGACAACAGCACACGCAGCCGAGGAGTCACCCGGATGAGCACCACCACGTTGGACCGGCTGCGGGAGTTGCTGGAGCCGGTGGTATCGACGGTGGGCGTGGATCTGGAGGATCTCTCCCTCACCCCCGCCGGCAAGCGCCGGGTGCTGCGCGTGATGGTCGCCGCCGACGGCGGCGTGGATCTGGACAAGGTCGCCGAGGTCAGCCGGGCCGTCTCGGACGTGCTGGACCCGAGCGACGTACTGGGCAGCCTGCCCTATCAGTTGGAAGTCACCACCCCGGGCGTGGACCGTCCGCTGACGCTGGAGCGCCACTGGCGCCGCGCGGCGGATCGGCTGGTCCAGGTCCAGTTGCACGACGGCGACGCCGTGACCGGCCGGATCGGGGCGAGCGACGCCGAGGGCGTGGATCTGGACGTCGAGGGCAAACCGCGCCGGCTGGGCTACGCCGAGATCGCCAAGGCGGTCGTGCAGGTCGAGTTCAACCGCAAGAGCGCGGACCCGGCGGTCGACGCCGAGGACGACGAGGTCGAGGACATCGACCCCGACAACGACGACACCAAGGACGAGGAGGCGTAGGACGTGGACATCGACATGAGCGCCCTGCGCGGGCTTGAGCGCGAAAAAGAGATCAAGTTCGACCTCCTGGTCGAGGCCATCGAATCGGCCCTGTTGATCGCCTACCACCGCACCGAGGGCAGCCTGCCCAAGGCGCGGGTGGAACTGGACCGCTCCACCGGTCACGTCACCGTGTGGGCGACCGAGACCGACGAGGCCGGGCAGCGCGTTCGCGAGTTCGACGACACCCCGGACGACTTCGGCCGGATCGCGGCGACCACCGCCAAGCAGGTGATCCTGCAGCGGCTGCGCGACGCCGAGGAGGAGATCACGTTCGGCGAGTTCGCCGGCCGTGAGGGCGAGATCGTCGCGGGCGTGGTCCAGCAGGGCAAGGACAACCGCAACGTCCTGGTGGACCTGGGTCGCATCGAGGCGATCCTGCCGCCCCAGGAGCAGGTACCGGGCGAGCGGTACGCGCACGGCATGCGCCTGCGTTGCTATGTCGTACAGGTGCGGCGTGGGCCCAAGGGGCCGTCCATCACGCTCTCGCGCACCCACCCCAACCTGGTGCGGAAGTTGTTCGCGCTGGAGGTCCCGGAGATCGCCGACGGCAGCGTCGAGATCGCCGCGATCGCCCGCGAGGCCGGCCACCGCTCCAAGATCGCCGTCTACTCCACGCGGGCCGGGCTCAACCCCAAGGGCGCGTGCATCGGGCCGATGGGGGCACGCGTGCGTGCCGTCATGGCCGAGTTGAACGGCGAGAAGATCGACATCGTCGACTGGTCGGACGACCCCGCGCGGATGGTGGCCAACGCGCTGTCGCCGGCGCGGGTGAGCAAGGTGGAGATCGTCGATCTCGCCGCGCGTTCCGCCCGGGTGACGGTGCCCGACTACCAGCTCTCGCTGGCGATCGGCAAGGAGGGGCAGAATGCCCGACTTGCCGCGCGATTGACCGGATGGCGCATCGACATCCGGCCGGACACCGAGACCGGTGATTCGGACGACCGGGGACGGTCGGCCGAACCAGGTCGCGGTGAGGAGCGGTAGACTTGAACATGTCTGGTCGCAGGCGTGGCCGAGCATGCCCTCGTACACGGTCGGAAAAGCAGGAAATCACTGCCTTTCCGGTCCGGACATGCGTAGGTTGTCGGCAGCGTGCGGCCAAGGCCGACCTATTGCGGGTCGTGGCGGTGGAGGGCAGTTGTGTCCCCGACCCCCGCGGCCGAAAGCCCGGGCGGGGCGCGCATCTGCATCCCGACCCGGAGTGCCTGGCCCAGGCGGAACGTCGCAAGGCGTTCGTTCGGGCTTTGCGCGTGCCGGGGCCGCTGGACTCGGCACCACTGCGTGCTTTTTTGAGCGGTGATGGGTTGTCAGAGGTCGGTCGGACAGGTCCAGCGAAGCAGTACCTCGCGAGTCGGAAGTAGGTCGAGATTGCGATGAGCACTCGATGAGTACGCGATGAGTACAGACATGCGGTAGTGACGGTCCGGCGGACGACCAACCCCGGACCAGAAGGAGCGACGTGGCAAAGGTCCGGGTATACGAACTCGCCAAGGAGTTCGGAGTCGAGAGCAAGGTCGTCATGGCCAAGCTCCAAGAACTCGGTGAGTTCGTTCGTTCGGCGTCCTCGACGATCGAGGCGCCGGTTGTTCGCAAACTGACGGAAGCACTCAAGACGGAAGGCGGGCCCTCCCGCCGGCCCCAGCGTCCCGCCCCCTCGGGCGCGCCGCAGGGTGCCACCCCAGGTTCAGCGCAGGGCGCCGCGCGTCCTGCCCCCGCTCCGGGCCCGCGCCCGGCGGGTGCGCCGACTCCGGGCCCGCGCCCGGCGCCGCGCCCGGCCCCCCAGGGCAGCACCGCCCCGCCCGTGGTGCCGGCTGCCCCGGCCGCCGAGGCGGCTCCGGCCGCCCCGCGTCAGGCGGAGCGTCCCGCGGCCCAGTCGGGTCCGCGTCCGGCCGGTGCGCCGGCTCCGGGCCCGCGCCCGGCAGCGCGTCCCGCCGAGCGTGGTCCGGCCGAGCGTGGCCAGAGCGACCGCGGTCCGGCCGAGCGCGGTCCGCGTTCGGACCGTCCGGCGGCGGCCTCCTCGGGTCCCGGTGCGGGCAACCGTCCGGGCCCGCGTCCGGCCGGTGCCGGCCAGGGCGGCCCCGGTGGCCGTCCCGAGCGCGGCGATCGTCCCGAGCGTGGCGAGCGTCCCTCCGGTCCGCGTACCGGTGGCGCTCCGTCCGCCGGTGGCGCGCGTCCGTCGGGTCCCGGTCAGGGTGGTGCACCCCGTCCGGGTGGCACCCGTCCCGCCGGCCCGCGTCCGGGCAACAACCCCTTCACCTCGGGCAGCACCGGCATGCCGCGGCCGCAGGCCGCCGGCGGCGCCGGTCGACCCACCCCCGGTGGCATGCCGCCGCGTCCGCAGGGTCCTGCGGCCGGTGGCCCGCGTCCGGGTGGTTCGGGTGGTCCCGCGGGTCCCCGTCCCGGTGGTAGCGCAGGCCCCGGCGGCCCGCGTCCCAACCCGGGCATGATGCCCAACCGTCCGGCGCCCGCTCGTGGCCCGGGTGGTCCCGGTCGTCCCGGCGGTGCGCCCGGTCGTCCCGGCGGTCCCGGTGGCGGCGGCGGTCGTCCGGCGGGTGCCGGCGGCGGTGGCGGTCGTCCCGGCGGCGGCGGTGGCGGCTTCGGCGGTCCCCGTCCCGGTGGTGGCGGCGGCGCTCCGGGTCGTCCCGGTGGCGGCGGCGGCTTCGCCGGTCGTCCCGGCGGCGGCGGTCGTGGTGGCCCCGGTGGTCGCGGCGGCACGCAGGGTGCGTTCGGTCGTCCCGGTGGGCGTCCGGGCCGCGCGCGCAAGTCGAAGCGTCAGCGTCGTCAAGAGTTCGACAACATGCAGGCTCCGTCCGCCGGTGGCGTGATGGCTCCTCGCGGCAACGGACGCGTCGTCCGGATGTCGCGCGGTGCCTCGCTCACCGACTTCGCGGAGAAGATCAACGCGAACCCCGCGGCACTGGTCCAGATCATGTTCAACCTGGGCTCGCTGCTGACCGCGACGCAGTCGGTGAGCGACGACGAGCTGCAGACCCTCGGGGCCGAGCTCGACTTCGTGATCCAGATCGTCTCCCCGGAGGAGGAGGACCGCGAGCTGCTCGAGTCCTTCGACCTCGAATGGGGCGAGGACGAGGGCGACGAGGAAGACCTCGAGGCCCGTCCGCCGGTGGTCACCGTCATGGGTCACGTCGACCACGGCAAGACCCGCCTGCTCGACGCGATCCGCAAGACGAACGTGATCGCGGGCGAGGCCGGTGGCATCACCCAGCACATCGGTGCCTACCAGGTCGCGACCACGGTCAACGAGGTCGACCGCAAGATCACCCTGATCGACACCCCCGGTCACGAGGCGTTCACCGCCATGCGTGCCCGCGGTGCCAAGTCGACGGACATCGCGATCCTCGTGGTCGCGGCGGACGACGGCGTGAAGCCGCAGACGATCGAGGCGCTCAACCACGCGCAGGCGGCCGGCGTGCCGATCGTCGTCGCGGTCAACAAGATCGACAAGGAAGGCGCGGACCCGACCAAGGTTCGTGGCCAGCTCACCGAATACGGGCTCGTGGCCGAGGAGTACGGCGGCGACACGATGTTCGTCGACATCTCGGCGAAGCAGGGCCTGGGCATCGACGAGCTGCTGGAAGCGGTCGTGCTGACCGCGGACGCGGCTCTCGAGCTCACCGCGAACCCGCACCAGGAAGCCCAGGGCATCGCGATCGAGGGTCACCTCGACAAGGGCCGCGGCCCCGTCGCGACCGTCCTGGTCCAGCGCGGCACGCTGCACATCGGCGACGCGATCGTGGTCGGCGAGGCGTACGGCCGGGTCCGCGCGATGATCGACGAGAACGGCAACAACCTCACCGAGGCCACGCCGTCCCGTCCGGTCATGGTGCTGGGTCTGACCTCGGTGCCGGGTGCCGGTGACAACTTCCTCGTGGTCGAGGAAGAGCGCACCGCGCGTCAGATCGCCGAGAAGCGGGCGGCCCGGGAGCGCAACGCGACCCTGGCCCGCCGTTCGAAGCGCGTCTCGCTGGAGGACCTGGACAAGGCCCTCAAGGCCGGCGAGATGCAGCAGCTCAACCTCATCCTCAAGGGTGACGGCTCCGGTTCGGTGGAGGCGTTGGAAGACGCGCTGCTCAACCTGGATGTCGGCGAAGAGGTCGAGCTGCGGATCATCGACCGCGGCGTCGGTGCGATCACCGAGTCCAACGTCAACCTGGCGATGGCCTCGGACGCGATCATCATCGGCTTCAACGTCCGGCCGGAGGGCCGGGCGCGGACGATGGCGGACCGCGAGGGCGTCGACATTCGCTTCTACTCGGTGATCTACCAGGCCATCGAGGAGATCGAAGCCGCGCTCAAGGGCATGCTCAAGCCCGAGTACGAAGAGGTCCAGCTCGGCACGGCGCAGATCCGCGCGGTGTTCCGCTCCTCCAAGCTCGGCAACATCGCGGGCTGCATGGTCACCGGCGGGACGATCAAGCGCAACACCAAGGCGCGGATCATCCGGCAGGGGGCCGTCGTCGCCGACAACCTCAACGTCGAGGGCCTGCGCCGCGAGAAGGACGACGTCACCGAGGTCCGCGAGGGCTTCGAGTGCGGTATCAACCTCGGTTCGTTCAACGACATCAAGGTCGAGGACACCATCGAGACGTTCGAGATGCGGGAGAAGCCGCGAGGCTGACCCGGTAGGTCGAACCGATCGAACCGCTGATCGATGCGACGGATCCGCCCGGTACCCACCGGGCGGATCCGGCGTGTCGCAGGATGAGCGGTGGCACACCGGCAGTACGTGGGCCGGCGATACGAGTGATCAGCGTGACCAGTGGTATCCCGGGCCGCGACGTGTGTGCCCGGTTCTTTCGTCGGTGGCCTCAGCGGCCCCGACCCGAGGCCTCCCGGGCCGGCCAGGCCCGTCGCCTATGTTTGTGGGAACCATCAGCCTCGATGTGCTGTTCGGCGATGTGCACTCGTTGAAGGAAAAACGATCTTTGATCCGCCCCATCCTGGCGGACCTTCAGCGCAAGAATGCCGTTGCCGCCGCCGAGGTGGAGCATCAGGATTTGCATCGGCGCAGCGTGATCGGCATCGCGGTGGTCTCCGCGAGCGTCGAGCGATGCGCCGAGGTGTTGGACAACTGTGAACGGCTGGTCGCCGGCCGGCCCGAATTGGAACTGCTCTCCGCCCGCCGCAGGGTGTACGGGGAGGACGACTGACGATCGTCGGACCGCCGTCGAACGAGCGGTCGGGCGGGCAGTCGAACGGAACAAGCAACGAGAGCGGCCTCGCGTCCGGTGATCCCGGGCGCGGGGATCCCGCCGAAATGCCGAGCAATCGCAGGAGGATCAGTGGCCGACACCGCGCGGGCGCGCAAACTCGCGGACCGTATCCAGGTTGTGGTCGCGGAGACCTTGGAGCGCCGGATCAAGGACCCTCGTCTGGGGTTCGTGACGATCACCGCCGCACGAGTGACCGGTGACCTCCGTGAGGCGACCGTGTTCTACACGGTCTACGGCGACGAGACCGAACGGGCGGCGACCGCCGCCGCGCTGGAGAGCGCCAAGGGCGTGCTCCGCAGCGAGGTGGGCCGCCAGACCGGCGTGCGTCACACCCCGTCGTTGACGTTCATCGCCGACGCCCTTCCGGACAACGCCAAACTCATCGACGATCTCCTCGCCCGGGCACAGCAGGCCGATGCGGCGGTACGCTCAACCGCCGCAGGCGCCGGCTATGCCGGTGACGCGGACCCCTATCGGACCCCGGCCGTGGGCGACTCCGACGACGAGTCGGAGGCGGAGCCCAAGGCGGAAACACAGGAGGGCGACCGACCTTGACACCAGGCGTGGCGGCGGACCGGGAGCCCGGCCCGACCGCGGGAGGGAAGTCGCGGACCGGCGACTTCGACGCGCGGACGGTGCCGCCGACCGCGCCGGGTGCGGCCGAGTGGGACGAGGCGGTCCGCCTGCTCCTGACGGCCGGCGACATCACCCTGCTGGCACACGTCAGCCCCGACGGCGACGCGCTGGGTTCGGCGCTCGCCGTCGGGCTGGCGCTGCGCGAGTTGGGCCGCACCGTCCGGGTCTCCTACGGCGACGATCCCCTGGTGGTGCCGTCCTCGCTGGAGTTCCTGCCCGGTCAGGACCTGCTCGTGGCGCACACCGAGGTGCCCGAGGAACCGGAGCTGGTCGCCGTCTTCGACGCGGCGGGCTCGGCGCGGCTGGGCCTGCTGGAGGCCAAGGCCAAGGCGGCCGGCACGCTTTTGGTGGTCGACCACCACGCCTCCAACACCCGCTTCGGCACGCATCACCTGATCGACGTCGAGGCGCCCGCGACCGCGGTGCTCGCCGACGAGCTGATCACCCGGCTCGGCGCGACGCTGACCGCCGACATCGCGACCGCGCTGTACACCGGCCTGGTCACCGACACCGGCTCGTTCAAGTACGTGGGGACCACCCCCGAGACGCACACCTTCGCGGCTCGGCTGATGGCCACCGGGATACGACACGACCTGATCCAGCGGGCCATCTGGGACACCTGCCGGTTCGGCTATCTCAAGGTGCTCGCCACCGCCCTGGCCGCCGCCCGACTGGACGCCGACGCGGCGGGCGGTCTGGGCCTGGTGTCCACCGTGATCACCCGCGCCGAACGTGCCGCGCACGGGATCCGTCTGGACGAGATCGAGGGCGTGATCGACGTGGTGCGCAAGAGCGGCGAGGCCGAGGTCGCGCTGGTGCTCAAGGAGGACGATGACGGCGCGCTGCGCGCCTCGGCGCGCTCCAAGGGCGCGGTGGACCTGGGCCGCGTCTGCGCGGCCTTCGGCGGCGGCGGGCACGCGTTCGCGGCCGGCTTCACCGCATACGACCCACCGGCCGAGGTGGTGGCCCGATTCCGGGACCTCCTGGCCGACGCACTACTGCCGGTCGCTCCGGCGCACGCAACCCCGGGAGACGACGCGTGAAGCGCCGCAACGCAGGACCCCCGCCGCCCGACGGTCTGGTGATCGTGGACAAGCCGGCCGGACTCACCTCGCACGACGTGGTGGGCCGGCTGCGCCGGATCGCCGGTACCCGCCGGGTGGGCCACGCGGGCACGCTGGACCCGATGGCCACCGGCGTGTTGGTGATCGGCATCGAGAAGGCCACCCGCCTGCTCGGCCACCTCGCGCTCACCGAGAAGGAGTACACCGGCACCATCCGGCTCGGGCAGAACACGGTCACCGACGACGCCGAGGGCGAGGTCACCTCGACCACCTCGGCCGCGCACGTGGACGACGCCTCGATCGCGGCGGGCGTGGCCGAGCTGACCGGCCCGATCCTGCAGGTGCCCTCGAAGGTGTCGGCGATCAAGATCGACGGCAAACGTTCGTACTCGCGGGTGCGCGACGGCGAGGAGTTCGAACTCGCCGCCCGCCCGGTCACGGTGTCCGCGTTCGAGGTGCTCGCCACCCGGCGCGAGGGCGAGACGCTCGACCTGGATGTGCGGGTGACCTGCTCGTCCGGCACCTACATCCGGGCGCTGGCCCGCGACCTGGGCGCCGGGCTCGGGGTCGGCGGCCATCTGACCGCACTGCGCCGCACCCGGGTGGGGCCGTACTCGATCGATCGGGCGCACACGTTGGCGGAGCTGGAGGAGTCCTTCGGCGTGCTGCCGATCGCCGACGCGGCCACGGCGGCCTTTCCGCGCCGCGAGGTGACCGAGGACCAGGCGCGCGCCGTCTCGCACGGCGGCCGGCTGCCGGCCGACGACCGGGAGGGGCCGGTGGGTGTGTTCGGCCCCGACGGCACCTTCCTCGCGCTGGTGGAGAACCGGGAGGGCGTGGCCCGACCGCTCGCGGTGTTCGTGGGCTGAGACGTTCGCGGCCGAGGCCGGGCACGGCACCGCCGGGCCCGGGGTGACGGTCGCCACGGCGGGGGTGGGACCGAGCGACGGCGCCTGCGTGGGAAGCTGGACCCGCGACACGTCACGAAGAACGAGGAGCGGTTACGGTGCAGCGTTGGCGGGGCTTGGAGGACGTCCCCAGCGATTGGGGACGCTCCGTCGTCACGATCGGGTCCTATGACGGTGTGCATCGCGGACACCAACGGACGATCGGCCGGGCGGTCGCGATCGGTCGCGAGCGCGGGCTGCCGGTGGTCGTGGTCATGTTCGACCCGCACCCCAGCGAGGTGGTCCGACCGGGCAGTCACCCCCCGCTGCTCACGCCGCACCACCGGCGCGCGCAGCTCATGGCGGACCTGGGTGTGGACGCGGTGCTGGTGCTCCCGTTCACGCTCGAATTCTCTCGGCAGAGCGCGGTCGACTTCGTGCGGCAGGTCCTGCTGGACACGCTGCACGCGGCCGTCGTGGTCGAGGGGCGCAATTTCCGATTCGGCCACAAGGCGACGGGCAACGTCGCGCTCTTGGAGGAGTTGGGCGTGGCGAACGACTTCACCGTCGTCGAGCCGGAGCTGTTCGTCTCCGGCGAGGTGACCTTCTCGTCCACCGTGGTCCGGGCCCGGGTCGCCGAGGGCGACGTCGCGGGTGCGGCCGAGCTGCTCGGTCGCCCGCATCGGGTCGAGGGCGTGGTGGTGCGCGGCGATCAGCGCGGCCGCGAACTCGGCTACCCGACGGCCAACCTGGAGGTGCTCCCGTACACGGCGATCCCGGCCGACGGGGTGTACGCGGGCTGGCTGGTGATCGAGGGCGAGCGCTTGCCCGCGGCGATCTCGATCGGTACCAACCCGACCTTCGACGGCACCGAGCGGCGGGTCGAGGCGTACGCGCTGGACCGGACCGACCTCGACCTGTACGGGATGCACGTCGCGGTGGACTTCCTGGAGTACCTGCGCGGGACCGAGCGCTTCGACTCGATCGACGACCTGCTGGAACACATGGCCCGCGACGTCAAGCGCGCGCGTGAGCTGATCGACGCGGCGGACCTGGGCCCGACGGGCTGAACCGGCGCCGCGCGGCCCGGTCGCCGCGCCGCCTTCGCTTCGCGACGGATGTGCCAAGGGCCGCCCCGGAATCTCCGGGGCGGCCCTTCGGCGTGTCAGCCCTGTCGCGGTGGTTGCCAGTCGCCGGGCGGGGGCTGCTGGTAGTACGGCTGCTGGGGCTGCGGTTGTTGTGGGTGGGGCTGTTGGTGGGGGTGCTGTTGTGGCTGGTGCTGCGGCTGCTGCTGCTGGGGGTACGGCTGCTGTTGCGGGTATGGCTGGGCCTGCTGCGGTTGGCCGTAGTAGGGCTGTTGTTGCGGTGGTTGCTGCTGTGGTTGCTGGTACTGGGGCTGCCACTGCTGCTGGTCGGCCGGCGGCTGGGTGCGGTGGAAGTCCTCGGCGACCAGCGCGGCCAGCTCGAAGTACGCCTCGCGGGTCTTGGGCCGCATCATGTCCAGGTCCAACTCCGCGCCCGCCGACAGGTGTTCGTCGAACGGGACGACCACGACCGCACGGCAGCGGGTCTCGAAGTGGGCCACGATGTCCTCGGTCTTGACCATCTTGCCGGTCTCGCGGACACCCGAGATCACCGTGATGCTGTTCGCGACCAGGTCGGCGTAGCCGTGCGCGACCAGCCAGTCGAGCGTGGTGCTGGCGCTGGTCGCGCCGTCCACGCTGGGCGTGCTGATCACGATCAACTGGTGGGCCAGGTCGAGCACACCGCGCATCGCGCTGTAGAGCAGTCCGGTGCCCGAGTCGGTCAGGATGATCGGGTACTGCTTGCCCAGCAGATCGATCACCGAGCGGTAGTCCTCGTCGTTGAACGTCGTCGACACCGCCGGGTCCACGTCGTTGGCCAGGATCTCCAGGCCGCTGGAGGACTGTGAGGTGAACCGCCGGATGTCCATGTAACTGTGCACGTGGGCCATCGAGTTGACCAGGTCGCGGATGGTCGCGCCGGTCTCCCGGCGGACCCGGCGACCGAGCGTGCCGGCGTCCGGGTTGGCGTCGATCGCGATCACCCGGTCCTGCCGCTCGGTGGCCAGCGTCGAGCCGAGCGCGGTGGTCGTCGTGGTCTTGCCCACGCCGCCCTTGAGGCTGATCACCGCGATCCGGTAGCAGCCCAGGACGGGCGTGCGGATCCGCTCCAGGCGTTCGGCCCGGCGCGCGTCGGCGGACTTGCCGCCGAGCCGGAAGCGCGGGGTCTGCCGGCGCGGTTGCGGTTGCTTGCGCAGCAGTCGGTCGCTGGTCAGCTCGACGGCGGCGGTGTAGCCGAGCGGCGCGCCGCCGACGGTTCGGGCGGGGGCGCCGCCGCCGTCGGGGGACCAGGACTGCGGTTGTTGGCTGCCCTGGGGCGGGGTGCCCGGGGCGTACGGCTGCGCGGGGTCGTACGGGTTGGGCTGCTCGGGGGCGCGCTCGGCCGGTGTGGGCGGCCCGGGCTGCCGGGTCTGGTGTTGCGGGGGCTGGTGTTGCGGGGCTCCCGGCTGCGGGGCCTGGGCCTGGTGGGGCGGGGCCGGTTGCGCGTGCGGGCCGGGGGCGCCGTGTGGGGGCGTGCCCGGCTGGTACGGCGACTGCGGGTCGGGGCCGGCGGGCGGTTGGCCGTACGGGTTGTGCTGCGGGGCCGGTGCGCCCTGCGGCGGGGTGCCCTGGGCGTACTGCTCGGGGCGGCCGTAGGGGGCGCCCTGGGCGTGCGGCGGTTCCTGGCCCTGGGGGCCGGGTCGGCCGTACGGCGCCTGGCCCGGGCGGCCGTCGGCGGGCGGGGCCTGGGCGTACGGGTGGTGCGCCTGGTTGGGGTCGGGCTGCGGGTAGGGCGCGGGGGCCTGCGGGCCGGGGGCGCCGTGCGGCGGGGTGCCCGGCCGGTACGGGTCCGGGGCCTGCTGGTACGGGCCGGGCGCCTGGGCGTACGGCGGTTGGCCGCCCTGCTGCTCGGGCGGGCCGGCGGGGGCGTTGTTGCCGCCGAACGCGCGCCGCATCCACGAGCGTTCGTCCTGCGGGGGCGGCGCGGGCGACTGCTGCTGCGGAGGCGCGAGCGGCTCGCCGCTGGGCGGCGGCAGTGGTGCTCCGGCCGGCGGCGGGGCGCCGGTGCCCCAGGCCTCGCCGTGCGCGGGGGCCGTGCCGGACCAGCCCGGGGGCGGCATGGGCGAGCCCTGCGGCGGGGTCGTCGGGCGCGGCGGGGCGCCGGTCGGCATGGGGTATTGGCCGGGGCCGGGGGGCGGCGCCTGCTGCGGGACGCCGGGCGGCGGGGCCATGTCGTCGGTGATCGGCGCCATCAGCCGAGTGGCCGGGTCGGGCAGCGGGGCGCCCTGGGCCTGGCCGGGGTAGGGCTGCCGTTGCTGCCGGTCCGGGCCCGGGGGTGGGCCGCCCTGGTACGGCGGTTGGTCGGTCTGCGGCGGCGCGGGCTGCTGTCCGTACGGCGGTTGGCCGACGGGGGGCGGCGGTTGCCGGTCCGCGGGGGCCTGGCCCGGAGGCGGGTACGGCCGGTCGTCGGCCGGCTGCGGGGCGGCGGCCGAGGGGGCCTGCGCGGCGGGCTGCGGCTCGGCGGTGCGGATCTCGGGCGGGCCGGACGGGTCGCCGGTCGGGTGGTGGGTGGGGTCGTACGGCACGGGCGTCGGTGGTGCGTCGGCGGCCGGCGCGTACTGGTCGTACCCCGGCGGCTCGGGGGCGGGCCGCTGCTGTGGCGCGGGGCCGCCGGCCGCCTCGACGGGCGGGGTACCGGGTGCCTCGGGGGCCGGTCCGGCGGCGGACAGGCCGGGGATCGGGGTGCCGCCGGCGGGGGTGGTGGGCACGTCGTGCGGGTCGAACGGCGCGTCCTGGGGCGCGTCGGCCCGGTCGGTGGGCGCGGCGGGCTCGGAGTCGGGCCCGGGGCCGGCGTCGTGCGGCGGCTGCTCGGCGGGCGCGGCGTCGTGCGGCCGGGAGGCGGGCGGGGTCTGCTCGGCCTGCTCGGCGTGATCCGGGCCGCGGTGGTGCGACTCGGCGGTCGGCGCGGTCGGTTCGCCGACCTCGCGTGGATCGGCGGCGGGGCGACCCTGGTCGAACGAGGGCGGCACGACCATGGTCGGCTCGCCCGGGGTGAAGGGCGGCTCGGCGTCCGTCCCCCGGTTCGGCTCGAACGAGGGCGGCACGACCATCGTCGGCTCGCCCGGCGTGAACGGCGGCGGACCGGCCGGGTCGTCGGTGGGGCGGCCCTGATTGACGGAAGGCGGCGCGACCACGGTCGGCTCGCCGGGGGTGAACGCCGGGTCCGCGGCGGTCGGCGGGCCGGCGGGGGGCTGTTCGGCCGACGGCGTGCCGTACGGCAGCGGCGCCGAGGGCTCGGGCGGGGTGAACTGCGGCGGCACCACGGTGGTCGGGTCACCCGGGGGCGGGCCGAATCCGTTCGGCGCGCCGTCGGGCGCGGTACCCGGCTGCCCGGGGTTGTACGGAGACTGGGCGTCGCCCGGGCGCGATGCGGCGTGATCGACCCCGTAGGGCTCGGCCGCGGGTCGGTGCGTCGCGGGCGGCTCGGCCGGCGGCGTGCCGTAACCGGGCGGGGCCTGCGCCGGGCGGGCCGGCGGCACCGACGCCCGGCCGGGCTCTCCCGGGCCGGAGCCGTACGGACCCGGGGCGGCGCCGGTCGGCCCACCCGGGCCGGGCCCGGTCCCGTACGGCAGCGGTGCGGGCGGCTCGGGCGTCCGCGCGGGAGGCACCAGCGTCGCGTCGTCGCTGCCGTAGCGGGGCGCCGCCGGCACCTGGGCACCCCGCCGAGGGGGTGCGGGCGCGCCCACTCCGGACGGTGGTGGCGCGGGCGCGCCGCCGTCCTGGTGCGTGTACCACGAGGGCATGGTGAAGTCGGGTCCCGACCACTCCTCTTCCTCGTCGGTCCCCGGCTCGATGGGTGCGCCGTCCTGCTCGCTGCTCACGGTGTGGTCCTTCCGATCGTCCGGAGGCGGCTCGGCTCGGATCACACGGCGCCGCGCCGTCCGCCGTACCTCGACCGGAGTCGAGGCTGCCCCCTACACGAGTCTCACAGCGTAGTCAGCGGTGTCGGCAACCGTCGCCGGTCCGTCCGCCTGTTCGCGCGGAGCCGGTGTCGCGACCGCGCTCGGTCAGTCCATCCGCCGCGGCGGGCCGAGCAGGCCGACCTCGGCCTGAGTGGGCGTCAGCAATACGTACTTCCGGGCCTTCCTGGTACTCCACAGGGTCAGTTCGTCGGCGAGGGTGGGCAGCGCGGCCTCGTCCTCGCCGGGCAGGGACAACACCGACGAGGCGGCCTGCGCCTCGATCGGGGAGACCCGCTGGATGCCGACCAGGCCCGCGCCCACGCCGATCCGCTGCCGGGCCTGCGCCGGGTCCAGGAACGGCAGCAGGGTCAGCGTGGTCTGCCACGCCGCCGGCGCGAGCCGATTGCGCGGCGGGCGGGCGCCGCAGTCGCGGATGACCAGGACCGGGCTGCCGGCGGTGGGGCCCTGCGGGCCGAGCCGGCCCACCTGATGCACCGTCACGCACGGCTGGGCGCCGCCCGCGGCCTGGGCCATCGCGGACCACAACTGCGGACGACCGGACTCGATCGCGACCCGCGCGCCGATCGCCGCCGCCCGCAGCGCGATGATCTGCACCACGTAGGCACCGCCGACGAACGCGACGTCCAACGCCTCGGGCCGGAACAGGCCGAGCACCGCCGGATTGCGCTCGGGGTCGACCCCGATCACCACGCCGTCGTCGCCCACCGGCAGACCCAGGGCGGGCAACTGGGCGGCGGTCAGCAGGTGCCGTTCGTGCCGGGGCCCGACCAGTCGGGCCAGGCCCTTGCGCCGCGAGGGCGGCGGCACGGGAGTGCCCGAACCGGGGGTCGGGTTCGGCGTGGGGGCGGGCGGCGGGTTCGGGTTGCGGTTGTTGCCACGCCCGTTCGGGGCCCGGCGTCGGCCCCGGCCGGTGTTGGTGGTGCTCACTGGTCGATCCTCCCCGTACGTAGGCACCTGTGCCGGTTCGTCACGACAGGCCACCGAGCGGCAGGGTGGCCAGCAGGGCCGGTTGCTGCTCCCAGTCGAGTCGGGTCAGGCCGATCTTCTCGGCTCGGGCCCGGCGTTCCAACTGCCTTGTCACGTCCGCGAGTTCGCTGCCCGAGCGGGCGGCGATCCGGACGTGTGTGGTGAGCGCGGTGGTGCCGCCCACGCCGTGCGTGGCGGTCAACGCGAAGGTGGTGGCGATCGCCGGTGTCGCGGTCAGCGCGCCCACCAGGTCGGAGGTGCGGCCCTGGGTCAGTTGCGGCCAGCGGTTGGCCCAGTAGGTGGTGTGCCACCGGTCGTCGCAGCGCCAGGCCCGCTTGGACTCGGTGGTGCGCCGGCCGCCGCGCCCGTACTGGCGGGTGGTGCGGTTCACGCTGCACGAGGTGGCCAGCGCCTGGATCAGCTCGGCTTCCTCCAGGGCACGGGCGTCGAAGCCCGCACCGGTCAGGTTGCCGGCGAGTTGGTTGACCGCGCGCAGCAACGCCCGCTGGGCCCCCTCCTCGCCGCCACCGCGGGCGGCGACCGCTCCGGCACACAGCTCGGGCTCGAAGCGCAGCGCGATCCAGGTCAGCCGCAGCGCCGGCACGTCGTGCAGCCCCTGCTCGACGAGTTGGCGATACGACCGGGTGGCCAGCGCCTCCTCGGGCAGGTGGGTGGCCGGCGCGGGCTGGGTGTGCTGGACCACCTGGACCGAGGCCAGCGTCACGTCGTCGACGTCGAGCGTGCTCACGATCGTGGGCAGTGGCAGCGGTCGTTGCGCCCGGGTGGGGCGCAGCGGTTCGTCGCGCGAGGTGACCAACAGCACGGCGGTGAGGAAGGTGCCGTCGCCGATCAGGCCGATCGAGCGGCGGTCGCGGTCGGTGACCGAACTCGTCGCCAGCTGCGGTGCGCACTCCAGCACCGGGACCAGGACCGGATCCGCGTCGTCCGGGACGGCCGGCATCCGGTGCCGGCGGCGGAAGTCGAACACGATCGGCAACCACTGCACGAGCCAGCGCCCGCGCAGCCGCACCAGGGCGGGCGCCACGAGCAGGACCGCGAGGGCGCCCAGGCCGATCAACACCGCCGGATTGGTGGCCAGTCCGATCGCGACCAGCAGTACACCGAGTTGGATCAACACGATCTGCTGGACCAGGACGCCGCCGATCCGGCCGGCGCGCGGGTGCACGCGCAGCACGGCACGCTGCGGCGGTGGTGGTGACGTCCCGTCGGGTGTGGGTGGGCGGGTCTGCCGATGCGTCCCTACCGGCGCGGGTGCGGCCACGTTTGTAGATCCCCCATGCTCACGACTTGTCCCCGTATGCCGTCGCCCGGCTGTCACGGCGGGTGCGGCACACCGTACGGTACGGGCCCGGGGGTTTGCCCGCGACCCTGTGGCCGCGTCGGTGATAGAACCTTCAGCCGGAGCGCACGGTCGATCACGGGGAGAACGATGGCATCGCGCCGCGAGCAACTTGAGGCGTACATCTTCGCGCGCCGCCGCATGGTGGCGGCGTTCCTGCAACCGGCGCCGGGTGGTGGCACCGAGGAGAACGCGCCCAAACCGATGCGCATGGTCACGCCGAGCATCGTGGTCGCGATGCTGGTGCTGGTCGGGTTCGGGGTGGTCGGGCTGATCAAGCCCGGGACGCCGCCGGGTTGGAAGGACAAGAGCAGCCTGATCGTGGGCCGCGACTCGGCGAGCCGGTACGTCTTCCTCGACGGCAAGCTGCACCCGGTGCTCAACATCGCCTCCGGGCGACTGCTGCTCGACCCGGGCAAGTTCAAGGTCAACATGGTCCCGGAGAAGCAGCTCAACAGCGTGAGTCACGGTGCGCCGCTGGGCATTCCGAACGCGCCGGACCGGCTGCCCACGGCCAAGGAGGTCAAGGAGCGCAAGTCCTGGACCGTGTGCGAGCGGCCGGCCGTCGGCAAGGACGGCAGGCCCGACCCGGCCGGCGAGCCGCAGCGCAGCGTGTTCATCGGCGCGTCCGCGGCGGACGGGGGGCTGCGGCCGGGCGAGGCGCTGTTCGTCCAGGACCGGACCCAGCACAAGTACCTGGTCTACCAGGGCAAGCGCTACCGGGTGGACGCGCCGACGGTGATCGTCGCGCTGAACCTGATCGGGATACCCGCGCAATCGGTCGGCGACGCGTGGCTGGCGACGCTGATCGACGGCGGCACCATCGACCACCCGATGCCGGCCGACTACGGCAAGGCGACCCAACTGCCGCTGGATCGGCAGTACAACAAGGTCGGCATCGTGCTGCGCGCCGAGGGCAGTGCCCAGCGGCAGAACTACGTGGTCACCAAGGAGGGCGTGATGCCGGTCAGCGAGCTGACCGCCGTGCTGTTGACCACGAACCCCCGGGCGCGGGAGGCGTACGGGAACATCCAGCCCGTCGCGTTCCCGGTCAACATCGGCACGCTCGGCGGCGCTGTGGTGCAGGACCGCACGTTCGCCGCGGACAAGGGCTGGCCGGAGATCCCGCCGACGCCGATGAACCGGGTGGAGCGCAACGACCTGGAGTTGCCGCGCAACGTGGTGTGCAACACGTTCTCCGGCGAGTGGCGCGGCAATCAGCCGGTGACCAGCCAGTCCGCCGGGATCCGGCCGCCGGAGCAACTGGTCGACGGCATGGGCGGCGTGTGGGTCAAGCCCGGTGCGGGGGCGCTGTATCGCGAGGTGACCGGCACGCCCGACGAGGGTGGTCCGACCTACCTGGTGGCCGACTCCGGGCTGCGCTACCGGGTGCCCGAGGAGGCGCAGGCCGGCGGCGCGCCGGCCGGTTCGAACCAGGAGAGCGAAGCGAAGCAGCGCCTGGGCTACAAGGGCGTGGAAGTGCGGGCGTTGCCCCGGGCGTGGTCCGAACTGGTCTCGCGGGGCCCGCAATTGAGTACGGCCGATGCGAAGAAGCCACAGGGTTCCTGAGCCGGGGTGCGGGAGTTGGGGTAGCGTCGGGTGGGTCGTGAGTGGTGACGACTTTCGACCCCGAGACACCGGAAGGCACCAGTGCAGACCGGCGCATTGCACAAGGCCGCAGTGGTATCGACCGGGTCAAGGTTCCGTAACCATGCGTAGGGCGTCGCTTGGGTGGCGTCCCGGGTTGCGGTTAGAGTTCCCACGACGTCGCAACGGTGACGTTGGTGCGGGGGCACCCGACACGGGTGACACGAGCCTTCCCTCGCGCACGTCTGTCTCATGGGGGATGGTGAAACATGGCAGGTGAAGCGTTCAAGATCACTCCGCAGATGTTGGCGGAGTTGTCGAAGAAGGTTCAGGGCGTGGCGACCGACCTCGAAGCGGCCATCCAGGAGATGAACCGCAAGGTCGACGCGATCGAGGGTCAGTGGCAGGGCGCTGCCCGGACCCAGTTCGACCCGCTGCAGGAGCAGGCCGTGCAGAAGGCGCTCGGCGTCAAGCGCGCTCTTGATGCCATTTCCGGGGCCATGGGCCACAACGCCAACTCGTACGACCAGACCGAGACGACCGTGTCCGGCAACATCTCGAAGTTGATGTTCTGACCGAGGTTCGCCTCTCGGTCGCAGGCGGTCGTACTCGCTCTCGTACTGCTCGGGGCGATGCCCCGGTCGCAAGCCGGTCATCCGACACTGGGGAGAAAGCATGTCGCAGGTAGTTGTCACTTTTGCTGCGCTCGAACAGGCCGCAGCCGATATTCGTGCCCTCAACGCTCGTCTCGCCGACATGCAGTCGGGCCTGAAGCGGGACATCGCGCCGGTCACCGAGTCGTGGTCCGGTGACGCTCGCGAGGGTTACCTCGTGCAGCAGGCGAGCTGGGACCAGAACGCGCAGGGTCTGCAGGACGCGCTCAACGGCATCGCCGACGGCCTGATGCGTGCGGCCGACGCGTACCGCCAGACCGAGGCGTCCAACGCCAAGATGTGGCACTGACACCGGGAATTCCGGGGGCACCGGCGATCCGTCCCGGCGTGGTGGCGCTCGTTCGACAGCGCCACCGACGTGGTTTCGGTATCGGCGACAGCGGTATCGGCCCGGGGGCAGTCGCCGGGTCGGCGGCCGGTGCCATCGTTGTGACGCGGTGAGAGGAGGCGGGCCGGTGCCCGCCTCCTCCCGCGTCCGTCATCGGTCTCACGGGGGCCGGGACACCTACACGACAGACCTGGCCGGCCCGGGAGTCCGGGCCCGGCCCGGTGGTGATCCGGAAGGCGAACGAACCGATGCGACCCGTGCGGCGACGGTGGGCGGCACCTCTTCTCGCGTTTGGCCTGCTGCTGCCGGCGGGGTCGGCGGTGGTCGGTGCAGGGCCGGCGGACACCGGCCTGCTCGCGGGCAGTGATTGCCAATATCCGTCCAAGCCGATGCCCGGCAAGCCGTGGTCGCTGCAACGCGTCCTGCTCGACGAGCTGTGGCAGAAGTCCACCGGCAAGGGCGTCACGGTCGCGGTGATCGACAGCGGGATCGACGACGACAACCCGCAGTTGGGTCCGGCGATCGTGCCCGGCAAGGACTTCTTCAACGACAAGGCCAACGGCACCGACGACACCAACGGCCACGGCACGATGGCCGCGGGCATCATCGCGGCCCGCCCGGGCAGCCGACTGACCCCGGCGATCGACACCGGCTTCGTGGGTCTGGCGCCGGAGGCGATGTTGTTGCCGATCCGGCAGAACGGCGGCGACGACGCGACGAAGGGCAACGAGGACAGCCTGGCCGCGGCGATCGACTACGCGGTGGCGGGCGGCGCCACGGTGATCAACATTTCGCAGGACACCGTGGGCGGCCAGGAGCCGGGCGTCAAGCTGCGCGACGCGGTGCAGCGCGCGATCGCCAAGCAGGTGGTCGTGGTCGCCGCCGCGGGCAACTCCGGCGACAAGGACAACCTCGACTCGTGGCCGGCGAAGTATCCCGGCGTCCTGGGCGTCGGCGCCTCCGACCGCAACAACGAGCGGGCGCCGTTCTCGCAGAACAAGCCGTACGTGGGTGTGTTGGCCCCCGGCGTGGACATGTGGTCGACGGTGCCCAAGGGCGGCCACTGCCGCGGTGACGGCACCTCCTTCGCGACCCCGTACGTGGCCGCGGTCGCGGCGCTGATCCGCTCGGCACACCCGAACTACACCGCGGCCCAGGTGATCACGCTGATCGAACAGACCGCGCAGCGCGGCGCCCCGGGCCACACGGTCGGCGTCGGCTGGGGGGTGGTCGACCCGCTGCGGGCCCTCAACTCCACGGTGGTCCCCGCGTTCGCCCCGGTCCCGGACCCCCAGGTCGACCGCAGCACCGAACTCGTCAACGTCGCCCCGCTGGCCCACGGCCCCACCCGCGCCGACCGCGACCGCCGCCAAGCCTCGGTCGTCCTGTTCCTGGCCATCGGCCTCACCATCGTCGTCACCTGCACCGCCACCGTCATCCGCGACGCCCGCAGGCGTCGCGCGTCCGGCTGACGCACCACCGCACCCCGACGTAACCGTTCGGCGGCAGGTCGGTCACCGCGACGGCGCGTCGACGATTCGTCGTTTCGGCGAGGCCGGTGAGGCTTCGTCGAGGTCGCCAGAGCAGCTGGGGGAAACGTGTCAGAGGGCATACCCGATACCAACCTGAGTCGTATCGCCTTTCCCGATCAGTCGCCGAAGAGCGACCCGCCCGTGGCACCGCCCGGTTCCCGGCAGCCCGCGGCCGGCCCACCGAACCCGCCTCCGGGTGTTCCGCCGATCCAGGATCCCGGCGGCTCGTTCGACGTGCCCGGCCGGACGTATGTGGAAGCGGACGCATTGACCCGCCTGGCCGGCACGGCCGACGGTTTCCAGGGCGAGATCCTCAAGATCAACCGGGACGCCGACGCCACCGCGCAAACGGCAGCCGGCGGGTTGGAGGGTTTCACGATGCAGGCGGCGCTACGCGAGTTGGCCCACGACTGGCCTTTGCAGGCAGCCTCCGCCGCGGCTCAGTTCACCCTGGCGGCGGAAGCCCTGCGCGCCAATGCCGACCGGTACCGGCACACGGAGCACGTCAACACCAACCTGTTCGGCTCCTGAGGAGAAGCGATGAACCTCGCACAGTTTCGACAGGCCAACCTCGACGGCCTGTCGGCGGCCGTGGCGTACTGGGACACCCTGGCCGGACAGATGCAGGGCGTCGAACTCCGCCTGGGAACCGAGTTGTCGGGGCCGATCAAGAGCGGCACATGGCTGGGACTCTCCGCCACGTTCGCCGGCCTGCGCATCGACACGGTGCACAAGCAGTTGGAGAACGCCACGCTGGAAAGTCGGGCGGTCGCCTCGGTGCTCAGTGACGTCAACGGTGATCTTCGCAAGCTGCGTGAGGAGTTGCGGAGCATCGAGGCGGAGGCGGCGGCCAAGAAGCTGGTGATCGCGGCGGACGGCTCGGTCAACTGGCCGCCGATGCAGGTCGCTCCCGGGCAGGAGGTGAGCAAGGAGGCCGGTGATCGTTACACCGCGGAACAGCGCTCGCACGCCGAGGAGATCGGTCGTCGGATCACCGACCTGCTGCGTCGAGCGGGCGACGCCGACGAGCGGGGAGCGGCGGCCTTGCGGGCCACGCGGGGCAAGGACGCGAGCACCTTCGACTCGCCCGACGCGCTCGGCGGTGGCGCCGAGGCCGATGCCAAGCGTGCGTCCGACCTGTTCACCCGCCTGTCCTCACTGGACGCGGGTGATCTGGACCTGTTGCGCAACATCATGCAGGCGAACTCGGGCAACCCGAACTTCGCCGAGGCGCTGACCCGGAGCATGAAGCCGACGGGTCTCTACGACGCCACCGGCCTGATCGCCCAGATGAACGCGCGGATAGCCGCCGGAGACAGGAACGACCCCAGGCTCGCGGACCTGAAACAACTCCAGACCGACCTGGGCAATTCGCTGGCCGCGGCCAGTCCGCGCCTGGCCAAGGACCCGGCGTGGATGGCCTCGATGACGGAGGCGGGCCGCCGATTCGTCCGGGTCGGCGACGGTGACGCCTACCCGGGCCGGGCCACGGTCTACGGCTACCAGTTGCTGGGCACGCTGCTGAGCCATGGCACGTACGACACCGGCTTCCTTCGGCAGACCGCCGACGAGGTGATCGCGTTCGAAAAGGCCGCCGGCAAGCCGTCGATCTGGAGCACGACCCTCATCCCGCCGCCCCGCTTCGGCCTGGACCTCTCCCGCCCCGGCAGCGGCTACGACCCGGTGACCGGCGTACTGACCGCGATGAGTTGGAACCCCGAAGCGGCGAAGGGCTTCTTCGGTGACGGCGGCCCGGCCCGACTCGACTACCTGTTCAAGGGCCGCGACCCGATCCCGGACCATGTCGGCGGCGGCGGTGAGCCGACGAGTTTCGACGCCTTGGGGAACGCGCTACAGGCCGCCACGACCGGCCGAATCCCGACGGGCGGTGTGGGGCTGCCGGACTCTCCGATGTTGCCGCACGACGATGTGATGCGACGCATCGCGAAGGACTCCGTCGCCTACCTCGGGAGCCACGCCTCCTTGGGTGGAGCGGTCCCGGGAAGCATGAGCGACAGCGTCGCGAACATCCTCTCGGAGTACGTGGAGGATACCCACCGCAGCCTCGCTCAGAATGAAGGCGGAAACGCCTTTTTCGATGTCGGCGACCTGGTCCGGGTGATCAAGGGGACTGCCGAGAATCCTGAGGCTTTCCGGTCTATTTACGATCAGGAACTGGCCTATACGGGTGCCACGTTGTCGGTCACCCCGGCGGGAGATCCGCTGCGGATCGAGAATGAGATCAAAAGCGGTTCCGAGGCGTTGGGGGCGTTGGATGAAATCCGCGCACAGGTGATCAAGGATCAGGGCGGTGATCAGGACAGCGCGAAGAACTGGGAAAGCAAATACTGGTATCACGGAGTGGGTGGCGGCTCGAACGCGCTGGCGGGATACGTTCTCCCGCCGCAATTTGCATTTCTGGGCGACGTGGCGCAGCGGTCGGTCAACTTGTTCACCGACGGTTGGTACGGTGACCAGAGTGCTCAGATCGCCGAGCGAACCGCCCTGGATGTGGAGGCGCTTCGCCGAGAGAATAAGGATCGTCTGGACGCAGCTTTGCGATCGTGGGCGACCAATAATCCCCAATCGGGCACCCCGTATTTCAGGGAGCAGCTTGAGAATTGGATCCACAATTCCCACGACAGTTATGTGACCGGAAGTGCGACCGCAAAGTCAAATCTTGGCCAGTGATTCGCCCATGGTGCTCGACTGCGAAAGGTTTTACGAATGGCCGCCGGTCCGACGATTTCGTTCCGCAAAAAGCGTGGGCTGATCATAATACTTGCAGTCTGCATCTCACTGGTTGCCGGCGGCCTTGTTTTGTGGCGCAACCATGAACTGCCGTGGCAGAAAAAAGTTCATTCCGCACCGAAGCGCGTTTGCCTTGACGTACTGTCCGGGGCAGAGGTTGTTCGTCTGGTCAGTGGTTCGGCGGGGGGCAAGCACGGTGAGGTACGCGCCTTCGATACCGTCGAATCGGTGTCCGAGAAATCCAACGGACTGGCGATCTGCCAGGTCAAGGTGCCTGTGACGCCCGGTACCGTCCGTGCGCAATCAACCCTGATCAGCCATCCTGACGGTGATGCCAGGGCGACGTTCGATTTCGCGATGTCGCTGGGCAATGCGAACGTCGAAGGAGCGATCCGGCGAGATTTCCCAAGTGGCGCAACCCCGTTCGGCGGCGGCCTCAGCGGAGCGGTCACCGACAGTGAGGCGTGGCTTCGGATGCCCGAATGCGCCAAGGCGCCACAGAGATTTCGGGGTACGCCGCAGTTCGCCAAGGTCGGCATCATCCGGTCCGATAACGCCCCGTTGGAGAACGTGCGGCCGATCTTGACATCGATGCTGACTCGGTTGACGAATCGCTCGCTTGAACTCATCGGTTGTGACGAGCGGATACAGGAGCCGAATATCTCCGCCGGGCCGGTCCGACGAACGCCGCTCGGAGACGACCGAACGTGTCTGCCGATCGCAGCGGCGGATCTCGGCATCCCGAACACCGCCGGCTGGACCCGAGAAAGCTTCCGCACCGACCCCGACATCGTGTCGTGGTGTGACGTTTTCAACGAGAAGGGCGAACGGGCCCTTCGATTCACGAAGATGCACTCTCTTCTCCGTGGTCCGGAGAGCCCGGTGAACAGCGAACTATCCGGCGGAAAGGCTTTGCAGTGGGGCTGCGAACCACGCTCCTACCCCGATTACGATGCCCCCGTCCGCGTGCTCGAACGCTTGGATGACCGACTGCGCCCGGTGGGTGAGCTGAAGGCGGCCATCGTGGCGGCCGCCCCCGAACCGGCGGCCTGCGCGGTGGCGGCCAAGTAGGTGGGGTCGCCTGCGGAGACGGGCTCAGCGGGGTTCGTAGGGGCCGGGGCCCGGGTGGTAGTAGGTCGGCGGTGGTGCCGGGGGCCAGGAAGGCGCGGCGACGGCTTGCCGGCGGGCGACCTCGCGGGCGCGGCGACGGCGGGTGGCGATGACGGCGGCGCCGGCGACGAGGGCGGCTGCGGCGATGCCGCCGACGAGGATGGGGACGAGGAGGCTGTCGTCGTCGGACTTGGGGGCGGTGGCTGCGGCCGGGGGAGCGGTGGCGCTCGGCGGCGCGGACGCGGCGGCCGAGGGGGCGCTTGGTGCGGTGCCGGCGGGAGCACTCGGCGCGGGTTTGTCGCCGCGCACGCCGACGAGCGGATTGACGTCGGCGGGACCGGGTGTGTCGGTGGCGGCGAGGGCCTTGCGGGGGCTGACGATGCCGTAGCCGAAGGCGTCCGAGGGGATGGGCTCATTGGGCCGGTTCGCGGTGTCGAGCAGCCGCCGGATGACCTGGTTGGCGGTCCAGTCGGGGTGAACCGACCAGACGAGCGCGGCGACGCCGGAGGTTAGGGCGGTGGCGTCGCTGGAGCCGGTGCCGAGACAATAGTGGGTCTGCGTGACGCAGGCACTTGGGATGTCTTCTCCGGGCGCTGCCAGTGAGATCCACGACCCCTGAACGCTGTTCTTGGCTGGCGTTCCGTTGCGATCGACTGCGCTCACCGACAGAACACCCGGATAGGCGGCGGGATAAACCGGTGCGCCGTTTCGGTCCAGTGGCGTGTTTCCGCCGGCCGCAATCAGCAGTTTTCCCTTACTCAGCGCGTATGCGACGGCATCGCCCAATGCTGGAGTATTTATTTTCGAGCCGACTGAGAGGTTGATGATTCGGGCCTGCGAGTCGGCGGCGAGACGAACGCCCTCGGCCAAAGATGTTTGATCGACCCCTCCAACCGGAGCAGGGTTGGTACGGAAGGGTAGGACTTTAGCCTTTGGGGCAACGCCGAAGACACCTTGGCCGCCACCTGTTTGGCCCTGCCCCACAATGAGACTGGCCATGGAAGTCCCGTGCCCGTCTTGATCTCCCGAAGTGTTCAGGCTCGGGAGAATCTGTCCGACGAGGTCCAAGTGAGTGGTGTCCACGCCCGAGTCGACCACGGCAACTGTGACTCCTGCGCCGCGCGTGGTTTTCCACACGTCATCGATCTTCCAAGCGTCCAAGTACCACTGTTGTGCCCGGATGGAATCGGCCAGAGCGGGCGTAGCAAATTGGCCCGCGCCGATCAGGAAGATCACAAGCATGCGGAGCGTGACGGACATCCGGGAGGTTCGGGTGGGGCGTCCGCTCATGCGGCGAAGGTGTCCTTTCTGAGATGAGGGGTGTCAGTCGATGACCGGTGGGACGACACCCGGGCGGCGTGGGCCGTCCCAGACATTGTCGTCATCTTCTTCGGCGCGCGGAGTGCGACGTCGGACCTGCTCCGAGCGGGCACCGCCTGTGAAAGGCGTCCGCTGTCCGGGCGATCGCCTTGAAGACTGGCTGCCCGTAGCCTCCGATGCCGGGTTGCTGCCCTCGACCGGCAGCGCTCGCAGTCTGGGCGAATTCCGGTTGGACGCGGTTCCCGAGGCGTTTCCAACGGAGCCGCCTCGGGACGCGGCAAGCCTGCGGCTCGCACCACCGTTCGAGGACGGGCTACCGGGGGCTCCAGCCGAACCCGGGGAGCCTGGCATCCCTCCGGGGCGCATGGAGGAGTTGGCGCCGGACGGACTATTGGTCCCCGGTGTGTTCGGGTTGCGTCCTTCCGGATGCGCGCTGAACGACCCTCGTCCACCGCCGGTTCCCGGAGAGTTGCTGCCACGAGGCGAGACCCCGCCGCCACCCGGCACCGTTCCGGGGACGCCTCCGCGTAGAGGTGTGCTGCCGGTACTCCCGCCTCCGCCTCGCAGACCGGGACCGCCACTGACGTTTGTGCTGGGGTAGGTCCCCGAGAACGGGTTCGAACCGCCCGAGGGCACTACACCGGGACCATTGACGTTGGGGGCATTTACCGATCCCGGGCCACCGCCGGAGACCTGCGGCATCCACGGAGCGTTTGCCGTGGCGTCGGGGGCCGTGAGTGAACCGTTGCCTTGCAGATTGGTTGACTGTGGTACGTAGGTGGGTTGGGGCGCGTAAGGGGTATTGAGCCCCGTCGTTGCTCCGCCGCCGGGACCTCCGCCGCCAGGACCTCCGCCGTTGGGTGCAGAGCCTCGTGGGGCGGAGTAGATTCCCGAGCTAGGGTGGCCTGTTCCTGCACGTGACTGTGACGTGCCTCTTCCACCACCAGCTTGGCCACCGGAGCTACCGGTTGGGCCACCAAGAGACCTGACGTCATGTTGAAAGTCACCCGGCGGATCCGGAAACGCCGGGGGCGGTAGGGCCTTCAGGTCCTGTGCCGTCACCCGATACGTCGAAGCAAGCATCCGCATCTGTGCCACCGCCTCGCGGTGGGCCGCGTCGACCTGGGCCTTGGCTTCCTGTTGGGCCTTGACCGGGTCCACGCCGCCGGGAGGTGGGCCACCGGCGGCCTGGGTCGTCACGGCCAGGGAGACCGTGGCCACCGGGCCCTGGTTCGCCTTGGCCACGATCGCGGGGTCCATGCGGGCCGGCATCCGGGCCTTGGCCACGAAGATCTGTTGGCCCACGTGATTGACGTGGTTGCCGGCCGCCGCGACGTAGTCGCCGAGTCCTGATGCGGCAGCGGTGAGACCGCCCGCCCAAGTGCGGAAGCTGTCCGCGCTGGGGCCCTCCCAGACACCGTCGAGAGCCTTGATGCACTGGCTGAGGCCCTCCGTCGCGGTCTGGATCCGCCGTGCCGTGCCGTTCAACTTCTCGGCGTACTTGCCCAGTGTCGAAGGATTCGCCTGCGCGATCATCGCCTGCAGTTGTTCCAGCGAGAAACTGTCGAAGTCGGTTTCCCCGCCGCCCGGTCCGTTGGTCGGCGCTCCTTCTGCATGCACCATCAGATTCCCCCCACGCCGCCCGGATCGCGTAGTCGCGTCATTCCACGGCCCCCTTGCGCACCGGCGGCGTGCCCGGCGCCGAGCCCGCCGCCACGGGCGCCTGTCCACCGGTGGTGATCCGCTGCATCACTTGTTGCAGCGACCGGCGCGTGTCGTCGTCCACGTCGGCAGTGTTCACGCCCGTGACCTTGATCGCCAACTTCATCGCCGTGATCTGGTCCTGCAACTTGTCGATCAGTTGCCGCAATTGCGTCGCCGTCGCGGTGACGACCGCGCCCATCATCGGGGCCTCGGCGAACGACACCCCGAAGTCGCCCGCACCGATTCCGTGTTCCCCCGGGTTGGCCCCCGCGTCCGGGCCGACCAAGTCGGCCAGTACGCCCTCCAGCGCGCTCTGGAACTTTTCGAGCATCTCCAGGCTGATCTGAAAACCGGATCCCGCCATAGCCAACGCTTCCCCCGCGCTTGATGACCTTCGGCCGCGACAGCCTCCCCGGCGCACGTCGGACACGCCTGCGTGTCGCAGCGTCGACTATTGATCCATGGATCGTCAGCGGATCGCAAGAGGAGGCTGACGTTCCGTTATAACTATTCGGATGGTCGGGGTGGCATACCGGCGTAAAGCGGGGCCCGGTCGCTGTGGCGACCGGGCCCCGCTTGCGGGTTCTCGACGTCAGCTCTCCGCGAGCCAGGCCGTCTGGATCAGTTCGACGCCGCGTCGACGGGTGATGAACTGGCCGCGTCCCGGCGGCAGTTGAGCCGGTTTCACGTTGGCCATCAGGGCACCCTCGTCGCGGTTGCCGGACAGGATCAGGCCGGACGTGCCCAGGTCGAGGAGCTTTTGCAGGACCGGCTCGTACAGGGCGCGGCCCGCGCCGCCGCTGCTGCGGGCGATGATCAGGTGCAGGCCGACGTCGCGGGCCAGCGGCAGGAACTCGGCGATGCTGCCGACCGGGTTGCCGCTGGAGGAGGCCACCAGGTCGTAGTCGTCGACCAGCAGGAACAGCTCGGGGCCGCTCCACCAACTCCGGTTGCGGAGCTGGTCCTGGGTCACCTCCGGTCCGGGCAGGCGGCGTTCGATGCCGCCGCGGATCTCGTTCATGAACGAGGTCAGGGCCGGCGCCGCCGCCGCGTACTCCAGCAGGTGCGACTCCGGGACCACGTCCAGGAGCGTGCGCCGGTAGTCGGACACGATGATCCGCGCCTCGGCCGGCGTGTAGCGCTCGGAGATGCCGCGGGCCAGCAACCGCAGGAAGTTGGTCTTGCCGGACTCGCTCTCGCCGAACAGCACGAAGTTCGTGTCGACGTTGAAGTCCAGGTAGACCGGGCTGAGCGTCGCCTCGTCCACCCCGATCGGGATCGCCCGACCGGGCACCTGCGCCGGCGTCGGCAACTGCTCGTAGGGCAGCAACATCGGCAACACCCGCACCGGCGGAGCGGGCGGCCCCGCCCAAGCGGCCTTGATCGCGCCCACCATGGCCGCCATGCCCTCGCCCAGGTCCTCCGCCGTGGAGGCCCCGTCGATCCGCGGCAGCGCGGCCAGGAAGTGCAGCTTGTCCGGGGACAGGCCGCGGCCCGGCGCACCCGTGGGCACGTTCGCCGCGAGCCGCCGGTCGACCTCGGACTCCATCGTCTCGCCGAGCCGCAGCTCCAACCGGGTCTGGATCTGGTCCTTGAGCGCGGGCCGGATCTCCGGATGCCGGGACGCGGTGAGCACCACGTGCACGCCGAAGCCCAGGCCGCGCGTGGCGATGTCGGTGACCTCGGCCTCCAGCGCGTCGAAGTCGTTCTTGAGGGTCAACCAGCCGTCGACGAACAGGAAGACGTCGCCCCACGCCTCGTCCGGCAACGTCCCGGCGGCCCGGCGCCTGCGGAACGTGTCGATCGAGTCGATGTTGTTGACCCGGAACATCTCCTCGCGGCGGTCCAGGATGCCCTTGACCTCGCTGACGATCCGGCGCACCCGCTCGGCGTCGAGCCGGCCCGCCACCCCGCCGACGTGCGGCAGATCGCTCAGCGCGACCATGCCGCCGCCGCCGAAGTCCAGGACGTAGAACTGCACTTCGGCCGGCGTGTGGGTCAGCGCGAAGGAGGTGATCATGGTGCGCAGCAAGGTGCTCTTGCCGCTTCGCGGACCACCCACCACCAGCGCGTGACCGGCCGCGCCGGACAGGTCCGCGTACATCACGTCGCGGCGCTGCTCGAACGGCTTGTCCACCAGGCCCAGCGGCACCACCAGACGGCCGTTCGCGCCCCAGTCCGGCGAGCACAGCCCGCGGTCCGCGGTGACCTGCAGCGGCGGCAACATCTGGTCGACCGAGTTCGACTCGGACAGCGGCGGCAGCCACACCTGGTGCGCGGGCGGACCCTGGTTGACCATCCGGCGCACGATTACGTCCAGCACGGTGTCCGCGAGCGCGCTGTCGATGTCCGGCTCGGGCTCGGGCTCCGGCGGCAGATCGGGCTGCCGGTTCCACATGTTCGCGGCCGTCCACCGACTCCCGAACAGCACCGGCATCGGGGCGCCCGACCGGTTGCGTCGAATCCGGTCGGAGGCCCGGTAGGTACCCGACACGTACGCGGCCTTGAACTGCACCATCGACTCGGTGTCGAACTTGAGATAGCCCGCGCCGGGCACCGACGGCAGGTGATACGCGTCCGGGACGCCGATCGCCGCGCGCGACTCGGCGGCGGAGAAGGTACGCAGACCGATCCGGTAGGACAGGTACGTGTCCAGACCGCGCAGCCGGCCCTCCTCCAGACGCTGCGACGCGAGCAGCAGGTGTACGCCCAGCGATCGGCCGATGCGGCCGATCTGGATGAACATGTCGATGAAGTCCGGCTTGGCGGTCAGCAGTTCGCTGAACTCGTCGATGATGATCACCAGCGAGGGCAGCGGCTCCAGCGCGGCGCCCGCGACCCGGGCCCGCTCGTAGTCGTGCATGTTGGCGTAGTTGCCCGCCGAACGCAGAAGCTCCTGCCGCCGGTTCAGCTCGCCGGTGATCGAGTCGCGCATGCGGTCGACCAGGGTCAGGTCGTCGGACAGGTTGGTGATCACCGCCGCGACGTGCGGCATGTCCGACATCCCGGAGAAGGTCGCGCCGCCCTTGAAGTCGGCGAGCACGAAGTTGAGGATCTCCGAGCTGTGCGTGGTGGCCAGGCCCAGCACCAGGGTGCGCAGCAGTTCGGACTTGCCGGAACCGGTGGCGCCGACGCACAGGCCGTGCGGGCCCATGCCCTCCATCGCCGCTTCCTTGATGTCCAGCATGATCGGCTCGCCGTTCTGGCCGATCCCGATCGGCACCCGCAGCCGGTCGTTCGGCGGCCTGGGCCGCCAGGTCTGCGACACGTCCACCTGCGCGGCGTCACCGATGCCCATCAGGTCGGTGAAGTCCAGGTTGGCCAGCAGCGGCTCGTCGTCGTCGTTGGCCGACAACCGCAACGGGGCCAACTTCCGGGCGAGCGCCTCCGCGTCGCCCGCCGACAGGAAGTCCGGCACCCCCTCGTACGCGCCCGCCGTGGACTCCAGCGTCAGCCGGTCCTCCTCGGCGATGATCGCCAGGCCGCCGCGCAGTTCGTCCAGCGGGCCGGGCACCACCTCGACGATGGTCACACCCTGCAGCCCGTCCGCCCCCGCGAGCAGCGAGTTGGCGGGCACGCCGCCGCCGTCCAGGACCACCACCAGATGGGGCTGGTCCAGTACCGGCTGCGCGCCGGCCGCGAAGCGCGAACGCCCGGCCAGGTCCTCCGCCAGCCACTCCTCGATCTCGCCGAGGTCGCCCGCGATCATCCGGATCGAACCGGCGCCGTCCGACTGGGACGGGTGCTGCACGTGCGGGAGCCACTTCAGCCATTCCCAGTGCGGCAGCGAGTTCGCGTCCGTGGCCACCACGATGCGCACGTCGTCCGGCGAGTGCAGCACCGCGAGTTGGCCCAACATCGCCCGGGTCAGCCCGTATACCCGCTCCGGCTCGCCGGAGACGGTCAGGTGGTAGAAGGAGCGCAGCGACACCGCCATCGGCAGGTCGTCCAGCGTCGCCTGGGTGCGCAGGAAGCGCCGCATGGCATCCGCGCACAGCGGCTCCAACTCCTCCAGCGGCGCGGTACTCGGCGCCACCAGCGCAGTGGACAACTGCTGCTGGCCCACGCCGACCCGGACCTGTCCGAAGTCGGCGTCACCGGCCCGGCGTTCCCAGATCCGTCGCTCGCCCGCCGCCACCGACCACAACTGCGCCGGGTCCGGGTGCGTCCACAACTGCGCGTCGCGCTGCTTGCGGGCGGTCCGGCGGACCTCCTTGCGCTGCTGGGCCAGGTACTTGAGGTAGTCGCGTCGGGCGTCGAGCATCTGGACCCGGTTGCCACCGCGCGACTTGATGATGTTGGCGACCACCATGACCAGCGACGAGATCATCATCATGCCGCCCATGACCATCATCATCTTCGGTGCACCAGGCATGAAGAAGAAGCCGGCCGAGCCGAGCATGCCCATCATCGGGAGCACGCTCATGATCCAGTTCTGGTCGGTCGGGCGCTCCAGTTCGGGGGGTGCCTGGAGCTGGATCTCCTCCGCCGGCACAGGCGAGGGCAGCACCCTGGGCGGGCGCTTGACGATGACCACGGTCAAGGTGAATCAGCCTCATCCGTCGCGAGGATCCTGGACATGGATCGAGCCCGCCGCAGAACACGGAAAAGGAGCAGGTGATGTGAGTCAACCCACCCCGTCAGGGTCGTCTCCATGCACACGTGAGGGCGGTTGAGCCGTTCGTGTGTGCGCCGCATACTACTGGCCGACCGCGTCGGCGCCAGTGGCGAGCCGGGTCGCGGCGTATAGAGTGCGTCGTCATCCCGGCCCCTCGGGGCCGCGGGACACGGGGCAGCTACAAGCAGGGGGATCTGCACAGGTGAACTCCACGACCACGACGGTCACCACCGGGTTCGCCCGGATCACCGTCATCGCGCCGGACTGCCGAGTCGACCTCGCGCTGCCGGAAGAGGTCCCGCTCGCCGAGCTGTACCCGGAGATACTCCGGCTGTCCGGGCAGACCCAGCGCAACGGCGCGGTGACCGGCTTCCAGCTCACCCGGCTCGACGGCGAGGCCCTGGACAGCGCGCTCACCCTCGCGGGGCAGCACGTGCGCGACGGGGAACTGCTGCGCTTCACCGCCCTCGCCGACGCACCGCCGCCGCCGGTCTACGACGACGTGGCCGACTCGGTGGCCACCTCGGTCACCGGCGACAACCGGCTGTGGACGCCGGAGATGTTGCGGATCGCCGGCCTGTCCGGTGCCGCCGCCTTCTTCACCCTGGGCGCCATCGTGCTCTGGCGGATGACCCCCCTGCCGCACGGCCTGCCCGCCATCGTCGGCGGCTCGCTGGCCCTGGTGCTCACCGTGGTCGCCGGCGTCCGCTCGCGGGTCTACGGCGACCACGTGGGTGGCGCCGTGCTCGGCCTCGGCGCGCTGCCGAACGCCTTCCTGGCCGGCCTGGGCGCGATCGAGCCGCCGGTGCGCGAGGGCCCGGGCCGGGTGCAGTTCCTGACCGCCTGCGTCGCGGTCCTGGTGGTGTCCACGCTGATCGCCGCGCTGCTGCCGGAACGCGGCGCCGTCTACATCGCGGGGGCCGGCGCCGGTGCGCTGGGAACCCTGGCCACCTTCGGCCTGATCACCTTCGAGAGCGGCCCGCGCGAGGCGGCGGCCGTCGCCGGCACCGTCGCGCTCGCGATGATCGCCTTCCTGCCCTCCTGGGCCGCCCGCCTGGCCCGCCTGCCGATCGGCTTCCTGCCCTCGGACGCGCCCACCGCCCGGCAGAGCGACACCCTCGACCATGCCGACGTCGCCGCGCGCGCCCGCAACGGACACGAACTGCTCAGCGGCCTCACCGGCGCGTGCGCCGCCGTGATCGTCGCCTCGTGCGTCGTGCTGGGCAACGTCGACACCATGTGGACCCGGGTCCTGACCGCCGTGCTGGCCCTGGTCACCCTCGGCCGCGCCCGCCTGTTCCGGCACACCACGCAGGTCACCGTGTTGTACACGGCCGGCCTGCTGGGCCTGGCGATGCTCTTCATCGGCCTGACCCTGGACACCGGATTCCTGGACAAGGAGCGGCAGGGCTGGATCTTCGCGCTGGTCTGCGCGGTCGGCGCGCTCCTCGCGATCGTCGCCACCACCGTGCCCACGCGCGGCCTGTCCCCGTTCTGGGGACGCGCGATGGACGTGCTCGAAGGCATGTTGATGGTGTCCGTCGTCCCGCTGTGCCTGGCCGTGCTGGATCTGTACGACAAGCTGCGGAACATCACGGCCTGATGCGCTCCTGCTAGGGTTGTCCGTATCCCGGAGCCTCGTGCCCGGGATGCGCGCTGTCCACGGGCCGCGCGCCCGCACCATGTGAGCCAAGTTGCCTCCGTGAGTCAGACCGGGGGCGCTCACCACCTTGCAGAGGGAGAACACGTGTCGCTCGACACCGCAACGAAGAAGCAGATCATGGCCGACTACGCCACCAAGGAAGGCGACACCGGCTCCCCCGAGGTGCAGGTCGCGATCCTGAGCTTCCGCATCAACGAGCTCACCGCCCACCTCAAGGAGCACAAGCACGACCACCACAGCCGCCGGGGCCTGCTGCTCCTGGTCGGCCAGCGTCGTCGCCTGCTCGGCTACCTGGCCAAGAAGGACATCGAGCGCTACCGCACGCTGACGGACCGCCTGAGCATCCGCCGCAGCGGCGTCGGCATCCGCTAGTAACGCACGACGGGGGAGCGGCTTTCACGAGCCGCTCCTTCGCCGTATCCGGACACGGTCTTTGTAGGCTGTGTCCCGCGCGCGGGCATCCCGCGCTGCGATAGAACAAGACAGCACGAACCCCCTTCCCGTGCATCGGCACGAGGGAGACGAACAAAGACTGGGAGCGCCGCGTCGCGACCAAGGCGCCGACCTACAGCGCCGGTCCTCGGTAGTGGCCCCCGGGTAACGCACCCGGGTGCTTCGATCGAAGACCGGCTCGGCCGGCCCTGTGGCGTCATGCGCCGCGGACCTCCCTCGAAACGAACGAGGAGGGCACCCGTGGAGGGTCCCGACATCAGCTTCGCCGAAGCAGTCATCGAGAACGGCACGTTCGGCAACCGCACCATCCGCTTCGAGACCGGCCGGCTCGCCCGGCAGGCCGCCGGTTCCGCCGTGGTCTATCTGGACGACGACACCATGGTGCTCTCGGCCACGACCGCCTCGAAGCGCCCGAAGGACCAGCTCGACTTCTTCCCCCTGACGGTGGACGTCGAAGAGCGCATGTACGCCGCGGGCAAGATCCCCGGCTCCTTCTTCCGTCGCGAGGGCCGCCCGTCCGAGGACGCCGTCCTCACCTGCCGCCTGATCGACCGTCCGCTGCGCCCGTCCTTCAAGAAGGGCCTGCGCAACGAGATCCAGATCGTCGAGACGATCATGGCGCTCAACCCGGACCACCTGTACGACGTCGTGGCGATCAACGCGGCCTCGATGTCCACCCAGCTCGCCGGCCTGCCGTTCTCCGGCCCGATCGGTGGCGTCCGGGTGGCGCTCATCGACGGCACCTGGGTCGGCTTCCCCACGCACACCGAGCTTGAGCGCGCCGTGTTCGACATGGTCGTCGCGGGCCGCGTGCTCGAGGATGGCGACGTGGCGATCATGATGGTCGAGGCCGAGGCCACGACCGGCACGATCGAGCTGGTCAAGGGCGGCGCGGAGGCGCCGACCGAGGAGGTCGTGGCGGACGGCCTCGAAGCCTCCAAGAAGTTCATCAAGGCGCTGTGCGCCGCGCAGGTCCAGGTCGCCGAGAAGGCGGCCAAGGAGACCGGCGAGTTCCCGGTCTTCCTGGACTACCAGGACGACGTCTTCGAGGCGCTGGCCGCCGCGGTGACCGACGAGCTGTCGGCCGCGCTGACCATCGCCGGCAAGCAGGCCCGCGAGAGCGAGCTCGACCGGGTCAAGGACCTGGCCGCGGAGAAGCTGCTCCCGGCGTTCGAGGGTCGCGAGAAGGAGATCGGCGGCGCGTTCCGCTCGCTCACCAAGAAGCTCGTGCGTCAGCGCGTGCTGCGCGACAAGGTGCGCATCGACGGTCGCGGCCTGACCGACATCCGCACCCTGTCGGCCGAGGTCGAGGTCATCCCGCGCGTGCACGGCTCGGCCCTGTTCGAGCGCGGCGAGACCCAGATCCTGGGCATCACCACGCTGAACATGCTGCGCATGGAGCAGATGCTCGACACGCTCTCGCCCGAGACGCGCAAGCGCTACATGCACAACTACAACTTCCCGCCGTACTCGGTCGGCGAGACCGGCCGGGTGGGTTCGCCCAAGCGCCGCGAGATCGGCCACGGCGCGCTCGCCGAGCGCGCCATCCTCCCGGTCCTGCCGGCCCGCGAGGACTTCCCGTACGCGATCCGTCAGGTGTCCGAGGCGCTCGGCTCCAACGGTTCGACCTCGATGGGCTCGGTCTGCGCGTCCACGATGTCGCTGCTCAACGCCGGTGTGCCGCTCCGGGCGCCGGTCGCGGGCATCGCGATGGGGCTGATCTCGGACGAGGTCGACGGCAAGACCGAGTACGTCTGCCTGACCGACATCCTCGGTGCCGAGGACGCGTACGGCGACATGGACTTCAAGGTCGCCGGCACCAAGGAGTTCGTCACCGCGCTCCAGCTCGACACCAAGCTCGACGGCATCCCGGCGTCGGTGCTCGCCGGTGCGCTCAAGCAGGCCAAGGACGCCCGCCTGCACATCCTCGACGTGATGATGGAAGCCATCGACACGCCGGACGAGATGTCGCAGTTCGCGCCGCGCATCATCACCGTCAAGATCCCGGTGGACAAGATCGGCGAGGTCATCGGCCCGAAGGGCAAGATGATCAACCAGATCCAGGACGACACCGGTGCCGAGATCACCATCGAGGACGATGGCACGATCTACATCGGTGCCTCGGACGGCACCTCGGCCGAGGCCGCGCGGGCGACGATCAACGCGATCGCCAACCCGACGATGCCCGAGGTCGGCGAGCGGTACCTGGGTACGGTTGTCAAGACCACCACGTTCGGCGCGTTCGTGTCGCTGATGCCCGGCAAGGACGGCCTGCTGCACATCTCGCAGCTGCGCAAGATCGCCGGCGGCAAGCGGGTCGAGAACGTCGACGACGTGATCAAGGTCGGCGACAAGGTGCAGGTCGAGATCGCCGAGATCGACCAGCGCGGCAAGCTGTCGCTCGTCCCGGTCATCGAGGGCGAAGACAACGCCGAGACCACCGAGGACGCTGCCGCCAAGTGACGTTCTCCTCGTCGAAGAACCAGGTCGCTGCGTCCGCGCAGCGGCCTGGTTCCACGAAGACCCTGCTGCGTGACGCGGACGGCACCGGTGCCGTCCGCCGCACCGTCCTGCCCGGCGGCCTTCGGGTGATCACCGAGAACATGCCCTCCGTGCGCTCCGCCACGTTCGGGATCTGGGTCGGGGTCGGCTCGCGGGACGAGACACCCGCGTTGGCCGGCACCTCGCACTACCTCGAACACCTGCTGTTCAAGGGCACCGAGAAGCGCGACGCGCTGGAGATCTCGGCCGAGCTGGACGCGGTCGGCGGCGAGATGAACGCGTTCACCACCAAGGAGTACACGTGCTACTACGCACGTGTGCTCGACACCGATCTCCCGCTCGCGATCGACGTGATCTGCGACATGGTGACCGGCTCGCTGATCGACGCCGAGGACGTGGACGCCGAACGCGGCGTGATCCTCGAGGAGATCGCGATGAACGAGGACGAGCCCGGCGACCTCGTGCACGAGCTGTTCTACGACGCGATGCTCGGCGACGCCCCGCTCGGTCGTCCGGTGCTGGGCACGGTCGAGTCGATCAACGCGCTCACCCGGACCCAGATCAGCGGCTACTACAAGCGTCGCTACAAGGCGCCGAACATGGTGGTGACCGCGGCCGGCAACGTCGACCACGCCAAGGTGGTCCGCCTGGTCAAGAAGGCGTTCGCGCAGGTGCGCGTGGACGAGCAGGCGGTGCCCGCCGCGCCGCGCGCCGGTGGGCGCGGGGCCCGGGCGACCGGCAGCGTACGGGTGCTGAACCGGCCGACCGAGCAGGCCCATCTGGTGCTGGGCATGCCGGGGTTGGCCCGGGACGACGATCGGCGATTCGCGCTCAGCGTGCTCAACACCGCGCTGGGCGGCGGGATGAGTTCGCGGCTCTTCCAGGAGATCCGGGAGAAGCGCGGCCTGGCCTACTCGGTCTACTCCTTCCACTCCGGCTATGCCGACCTGGGCGTGTTCGGCATCTATGCCGGTTGCCAGCCCAAGAAGGCCCGCCAGGTGATCGAGATCTGCCGGACCGAGCTGGACCGGGTGGTCCGCGAGGGCCTGCCGCAGGACGAGATCGATCGGGCCATCGGGCAACTGCGCGGTTCGACCGTGCTGGGCCTGGAGGACACCGGGTCCCGGATGAGCCGGATCGGCAAGAGCGAGCTCGTCTACGGCGAGCACCTGTCCGTCGACGAGGTACTCGCCCGGATCGCGGCGGTCACCGCCGCCGAGGTCCACGACGTGGCGAAACACCTGCTCGCCGCGCGGCCCACCCTGGCCGTGGTCGGACCGTTCGCCGACGACGGGGACTTCGTCGCCGCGTCGGCCTGATCGCGGCGCGATCGAAGTCGAAACACGTTCTGACTGGAGAGTGCACGACATGACTGCAATCCGGGTGGGTGTGATCGGTGCGGCCGGCCGCATGGGTTCCGAGGCGTGCCGGGCCGTCGAGGCCGCGGCCGACCTCGAACTGGTGGCGCGCGTCGACGAAGGCGACGACCTCGCCGAACTCGCGAAGGCGGGCGCGCAGGTCGCCGTCGACTTCACCCACCCGGGTGTGGTCATGGGCAATCTCGAATATTGCGCCGGCGCCGGCATCCACGCCGTCGTGGGCACCAGCGGTTTCACCCCCGACCGCCTGGCGCTGCTGCGCGAGTGGCTGGCGAAGAGCCCGCGGACCGGCATCCTGATCGCGCCGAACTTCGGCATCGGCGCGGTGCTGATGATGCAGTTCGCGGCGAAGGCGGCCCGGTTCTACGAGTCGGCCGAGATCGTCGAACTGCACCACCCGAACAAGCTGGACGCGCCCAGCGGCACCGCCCGCCGGACCGCCGAGTTGATCGCCGAGGCACGCGAGCGGGCGGGCCTGGCGGACATGCCCGACGCGACGGTGGACGACCCGGACGGCGCCCGCGGCGGCAAGGTCGACGGCGTCCCGGTGCACGCGGTGCGCCTGCGCGGTCTGGTCGCCCACCAGGAGGTCCTGCTCGGCGACGAGGGCGAGATGTTGACCATCCGGCACGACTCGTTCCAGCGCACGTCGTTCATGCCGGGCGTACTGCTCGGGGTGCGTCGTGTGGTTTCCGTGCCCGGCCTGACCGTGGGCCTGGAACACTTCCTCGATCTGGACTGAGCATCGTGAAGCAACGTGTCACCGCGCTCGTGCTGATCGCGGTTCTGGTGTTCTACGTCTTCCTGGTCGGCAGTCGTGGCCTGATCGCGATTCGCGACGGGGAGCCGGTCACCATCGTGCTGGGTCTGGCGATCCTGCTCGTGCCGATCGTCGGCGCCTGGTACATCTGGCGCGAGGTGCGTTTCGGCTTCGCGATGCAGCGCCTGGCCCGCGAGTTGGCGGCCGAGGGCGCCCTGCCGCCGGACGAGTTGCGGCGCACGCCGGGCGGCCGGGTCGACCGGGACAGCGCGGACGCGGTGTTCGAACGACGCAAGGCGGAGGTCGAGGCCGCCCCCGAGGACTGGCGGGTCTGGTACCGGCTGGCCGTCGCGTACGGCGACGCGCGCGACAACGCGCGCGGGCGCCGGGCCATGCTCACCGCGATCCGCCTGCACGCGGGCCGACCCGCGGCGAGGGCCCAGGGCGCGTCTTCGCCCTAGGTTCGCAGGGCCGGCCGGCCCGTCGGCGGTTCCAGCGCGGCCAGCACCTGGGCGGACACCGGCGCGGCCAGAATGCCGACCACCGCGTCCACCAGGTCCGCCACGAAGGCCGCCGGCGGCAACACGTCGTGCGCCTGCCCCTCGTACACCCGCTGTTCCCGGTCGGCCGTGGCGTGCACCGCCAGACTCCCGCCCAGCCGCAGCCGGTTGCGCCGCACGGCGGTCGGCAGATGACCCAGCGCGAGGTCGATCAAGGCGCCGAACTCCGGTGAGCTGCCCTCCAGGCCCATGGCCGGCAGCGCGTACGTGCTCGCGCCCATGTGCTGGTGCACGCGGGCCAGAAAGCGCAGATAGAAACTGCCGCCGACATCGATCTGTTCGGCGAGCGGTCGCACCATGGCCTCGGCCAGCGTCCTCGGCTGTGCGTCCAGTCCGGTGCGCACCGACTCCCGGACCAGATCCTCACGGCGCGCGTTGATCGCCACGAGTCGGAATCCGAAGATTGCCCGGATCAACTCCTCTTTGTTGCCGAAGTGGTATTGCGCGGCCGAATTGTTGCGCTGACTCGCCGCGACACTGATCTGTCGCAGCGAGACCGCGTCGATTCCGTGCACGGCGAAGAGCCGCTCGGCGGTGAGCAGAAGGCGCTCGCGGGTCGGAGTTCGGCTCACGGCGCCCACGTTAAGACGGCTGACTTACCTTGTTCAATGGCACATCGGTGTGGTGTTCACCGTGTTCGTCGGCCGTTTCGTCCGCCGATCCGCGCTCACTCGCCGATGGCCACCGCCGTGTGCAATCGCACCTGTCGGATCACCGAGCCGCCCGCCTCGTCCACCCACAGTTCGCGGGTCGCGCCGTCGGGTGCCCAACCGGTGCCGACCAGGAAGTCGTACAACGGCTTGTCGCTCTCCAAAACCCAGGTCACCAGCGTTTCCACCTCGTCCGTCGCGGCGTCCGCGACGACCGCCGTCAGCAGCCGTGAGGCGTGCCCCTCGCGCTGTCGTGGCGGGTCGATCACCAGGATCGCCAACTCGCCGGAGCGGGCCGGGTCGAGATCCTCGTCCGAGCCGGGCACCAGGGCCGCGAAACCGGCCACGGTCGGCCCCGCACAGGCCACCAGCAGGCGGTGGCGGGGCGAGGGTGGCGCGATCGCCGCGTCCTCCCACTCGGCGGCCAGCGCCCGGGGCGTCGCCGCCTCCAGCGCGGCGGCCGGCAACACTCCGGTATACGCGTCGTGCCAGGCCCGGGCGTGCGCGGCGCCCAGGGCGGCACCGTCGCCGGCGTGGGCCGGGCGTACGTACGGATCGGTCATGTGGCGCCCCCATCGTCGAGTACGGCCGATTCTCGCGCGCCCCGGCGGCCCGTGTCCCCCGCTCGCCGAACGCGCACACGGGTGGGCGACACGCGGGACAGGCGCTCCCGACCGCGCGCGCGGCGTGCAACGCTGTCCGCCAAGGATTGGTGGGCGCGGCAGCGGAGGATGGTCATGGGGGTCCGGATCCGACGAATCGCCCCGGCGTGTGCGGTGGTCGTGCTGCTCGCGAGCGGCTGCATGGTCGGTCCGACGATCGACGACGAGAAGCCGAAGGCGGCGGGCGCGGGCGCGACCGGCAATCCGCCGGACCTGCCGGGCAAGAACCCGACGGGTGGTTCGGCGCCGAGCGCGGCGCCCCCCGGCGCGGCGGTCCCACCCGGCCAGGTCCCGCCGAAACAGGGCTCGCACACGTACTCGAACGGATTGACGGTGGCCACGCTGCCACTCGCGGTGACCCGCTCGGTGGGCGTGCCGAACGAGAAACGCGAGACGGTCGACGTCGCGATCCCGATCCGATACACCAACCGGACCGGCTCCAACCTGGTGGCCGACCTGTTCGGCGTGACGCTGTACGCCGGGCCCGACGGGTGGCCGTGCGGGCCCGCGAAGACCGGGCCCCTGCGCAGCGGCCCGGATCAGGCGGCGCGCAACGCCGACACGGTGTTCACCTACAACTTCGCGGTGCCCCGCGAGCTGGTCGGCAGGCTGGTGATCCAGGTGCAGCCGTTCATGTCCCGGCTGGACAAGGCAACCTTCGAGACGTCCGTGGCGCTGCCCGCGAGTGCCGCCACCCGGCCCGCCGAGGGTCCGGCGACGCAACCCGGCACGGTGGTGGTGCCCAGATCCACACCGACGGCGGGCGCCTCGGCCACCGCGTCCGCCGGCTCGGCCACGGCGTCGAGGGATGTCGGTGGGCGTGGTTAGGCTGGAGCGCCCGTCCACCCCGACCTCATCGACGAGGAGCAACTCCGCGTGACCGAAACACCCCAGGAGAATCCGTCCGCCATCCGCTTCCGCAGCGACGTCACGGTCGAGCTGATCAAGCACAGCGCCGCCGACCAGGACGTGTTGTGGGCGGCTCGGGTCTCCACGGCGGGGGAGAAGTCCCTCGACGAGCTCGAAAAGGATGCCTCGCGGTCCAGGGGGCTGATCAACTTCCTGATGCGGGACAAGCACGGCAGTCCCTTCGAGCACAACTCGATGACGTTCTTCGTGAGCGCGCCGATCTTCGTCTTCCGCGAGTTCCACCGGCACCGCGTCGGCTGGTCGTACAACGAGGAAAGCGGCCGCTACCGCGAGCTGCAGCCGGTGTTCTACGTGCCCGCCGAGGACCGCAAGCTGGTCCAGCAGGGCAAGCCCGGTGCCTATGTCTTCGTCGACGGCACCCCCGAGCAGTACAAGACGGTGGACAGCGCCACGCGCGAGTCCTACGAGGCCGCCTACGCGGGCTACCAGCGCATGTTGGCGGCGGGCGTCGCGCGCGAGGTGGCGCGCACCACGCTGCCGGTGGGCCTCTACTCGTCGATGTACGCGACCTGCAACGCGCGTTCGCTGATGCACTTCCTCGGCCTGCGCACCAAGCGTGAGGACGCGACCTTCCCGTCCTTCCCGCAGCGCGAGATCGAGATGGTCGCGGAGGGCATGGAGGCCGCGTGGGCCGAGCTGATGCCGCTCACGTACGCGGCGTTCAACGCGAACGGACGAGTCGCGCCGTAGGTGTTGAGCCGTCCGAGTGGTCAAATCGGCACATAGGGTGACATCAGAACTTTTTCGTCCGAATCCCTAAGGTTTCGCTCGCTGTGGGTCGATACTGAAAGAGATCAGGCGCTGCTCGAACCCCCGAGCGGGCAGCGCCTGGTCCTTTCTTTTCGTCCGGTCGCCGGACCATGTGCGCGGGTGCCCGAAGTCTCGGCCGAACGCCCGGGGTTGCCGTCGAGACAGCGGCCGGGATCGGCGGCCGAACCGCGGTCCAGGTCTCATAAGGCGGGTGCTACCCGCAGGTCAGGTGTGCGCCCGGTACCGTTTGGGCCATGGCTCCGACGTCTACCCCCCAGACCCCCTTCGGCCGGGTCCTCACCGCGATGGTGACCCCCTTCACGGCCGATGGTGCGCTCGACCTTCCCGGCGCCCAGCGCCTGGCCTCCCATCTCGTCGACGCCGGCAACGACGGACTCGTCGTCAACGGCACCACCGGCGAGTCGCCCACCACGAGCGACGCGGAGAAAGAGCAGTTGGTCCGGGCGGTGCTGGAGGCCGTGGGCGATCGCGCGTTCGTGGTCACGGGGGTCGGCACCAACGACACCCGACACTCGGTCGAGTTGGCCCGGCAGGCACAGGCCGCCGGCGCCCACGGTCTGCTCGTGGTCACCCCGTACTACAACAAGCCCCCGCAGGAGGGCCTCTACCGGCACTTCACCACCATCGCCGACGCCACCGAGCTGCCGGTGATGTTGTACGACATCCCCGGTCGCAGCGCAGTACCGGTCGAGACCGAGACCCTGGTCCGGCTCGCCGAGCACCCCAGGATCGTCGCGAACAAGGACGCCAAGGGCGACCTCGCCTCCGCGAGTTGGGTCATGGCGCGCACCGACATGGTGTACTACAGCGGTGAGGACGTGCTGAACCTGCCGCTCCTGTCCATCGGCGCGGTCGGTGTGGTGAGCGTGGTCGGGCACCTCGTGTCGGCGGAGCTCCGCGCGATGATCGACGCCCACGTGGGTGGCGACGTCGCCAAGGCGCGCGAGATCCACCAGCGCCTCCTTCCGGTGTACACCGGCATTTTTCGTACCCAGGGCGTGATCCTCACCAAGGCCGCCCTGGGATTGCAGGGCCTGCCCGCCGGGCCGCTGCGGCTGCCGCTGATCGAGGCCACCAAGGCTCAGATCGCGCAGCTTAGGCAGGATCTTTCGGCGGGTGGGGTAGAGCTGTAAGCAGGAATATCTGTAAGTAGTGCCCCGGGCGGGTACCACACCCGCCCGGGCCGAACACGAGCTTTTGCGCGTCCCCGTACGACCGTTCGAGACGGCCGGGCGGCGGCACGTGGCGAGGAGAGAACTTGAGCCATCCCCATCCCGAATTCGGCCCGCCGCCGGTGCTGCCCAAGGGCGGCCTTCGGATCACTCCGTTGGGTGGTCTCGGCGAGATCGGCCGAAACATGACCGTCTTCGAGTTCGACGGCCGGCTGCTGATCGTCGACTGCGGGGTGCTGTTCCCCGAGGAGGAGCAGCCCGGAGTCGACCTCATCCTGCCGGACTTCAGCTCGATTCGGGATCGCCTCGACGACATCGAGGCGATCATCCTGACGCACGGGCACGAGGACCACATCGGTGCGGTCCCGTATCTGCTCCGCGAGAAGGCCGACATTCCGCTGATCGGGTCGAAGCTGACCCTGGCGTTCATCGAGGCCAAGCTCACCGAGCACCGCATCCGGCCGTACACGCTGGAGGTCAAGGAAGGCGACATCGAGCGGCTCGGTCCGTTCGAGTGCGAGTTCATCTCGGTGAACCACTCGATCCCGGACGCGCTCGCACTGGCCATCCGCACCGAGGCCGGCACCGTCGTGCACACCGGCGACTTCAAGATGGACCAGTTGCCGCTGGACAACCGGCTGACCGACCTGCCGGCGTTCGCGCGCCTGGGCACCGAGGGCATCGACCTGCTGCTCGTGGACTCCACGAACGCCGAGGTGCCCGGCTTCATCCCGGCCGAACGCGACATCGCCGGCGTGCTCGACCGGGTCTTCGCGGACGCCGACCAGCGGATCATCGTGGCCAGCTTCGCCAGCCACGTGCACCGCATCCAGCAGGTACTGGACACCGCGTACGCCTACGAGCGCAAGGTCGCCTTCGTCGGCCGCTCGATGGTGCGCAACATGAAGATCGCCGGTGAGCTGGGCTATCTGAAGATTCCGGCCGGACTGGTCGTGGACGTCAAGACGCTGGACGACCTGCCGCCGGACGAGGTGGTGCTCGTGTGCACCGGCTCGCAGGGCGAGCCGATGGCGGCGCTGTCGCGGATGGCCAACCGCTCGCACCAGCAGATCCGGATCGTCGAGGGCGACACGGTGGTGCTCGCGTCCTCGTTGATCCCGGGCAACGAGACCTCGGTCTACCGGGTGATCAACGGGCTGACCCGTTGGGGCGCCAAGGTCGTGCACAAGGGCAACGCCAAGGTGCACGTCTCCGGACACGCCTCGGCCGGTGAACTGTTGTACTTCTTCAACCTCACCCGGCCGCGCAACCTGATGCCGGTGCACGGCGAGTGGCGCCACCTGCGGGCCGCCGCCGACCTGGGCATCAAGACCGGGGTGCGCAAGGACCGGGTGGTGCTCGCCGAGGACGGTCTCACCGTCGACCTGGTCAACGGTGTGGCCAAGATCACCGGCAAGGTGCAGGCCGGCTACGTCTACGTGGACGGTTTGTCCGTGGGCGACGTGACCGAGTCCTCGCTCAAGGATCGCCGGATTCTGGGCGAGGAGGGCTTCGTGTCCGTGTTCCTCGCCGTGGACTCCTCCTCCGGCAAGGTGGTCGGCGGGCCGACCATCACGGCACGCGGCTCGGGCATCGACGACGCCCGGTTCGACGCGGTGATCCCCAAGATCGAGGAGATGTTGCAGAAGGCGGCCGCCGACGGGGTGGCGGAGCCGTATCAGCTCCAGCAGCAGGTGCGCCGGATCGTCGGCAAGTGGGTGTCGGACACCTATCGGCGCCGGCCGATGATTCTGCCGGTGGTCGTGGAGGTCTGATCCTCGCCTCCTCGTCGTCCTGCCCGGGGCCCGCTACGAATTCTTCGTAGCGGGCCCCGTGTCGTCGTCGGTGTGGTCGGGGCGCCGGTTGTCGTCGTTCGTGGTCGGGCGCGGCGGCGTGTTCTCGACCGATTGTGCGAGCCGGTCCGGACGCGGGGTGCGGGCCGACGGGTGCGCGGGTGGGTGGAGGGCCGCGGGGAGCGGGGTGCGGCGGGCGTGAATCGGGGGTTTCCGGGTGATTTCGCGGTGTGTAATTCGGGTTTTCGTACCTCTCGGTGCCGTGCTCGCCGGCTCCTAACGTCGGTCGTGTTCGGAGGGCATTCGGCCCTTCGGGCAGGACGGGTCGACACCGTCGACAGGATCGGCAGTCGGGAGCAGAGATGGATACGGGACTGAACGCGGGACCGAAGGCGGGACCCGGCGTGGGAGCGCACGCGGGATCGGGCGCGGGGCTGGACGCGGTACGGCGGGACCGGCGCTGCGGTGGGGCACGGCGCGGTGCGCCGCCGCCGGCCCCGCCGATTCCGGCGCCTCGGCCGCCCGCGGTCCGGCCCGGGCAGCGGCAGCGGGGTCGGGGTCGGGCCGCGGTGATCGCGCTGGCCTCGTGTGCGGCGCTGGGATTGGGCACGGGGATGATGGCCCCCGGGTCGCCGGCGGCGGCCGCCTCGCGCTGTGATCACGTGGCCAAGGACAACCGGCCGGAGCTGCGTGAGGGGGATCGGGACGACGCGGTCGCCCAGGTGCAGTGCCTGATCGACACGCGGTCCGGTGCCCCCGGGGAGCTGCCGGACAACGGAGTCTTCGACGCGGCCACCGCGGACGCGGTCCGGTGGGTCCAGAAGTGCAACACCCTCGAACCGTCGGGGGTCACGGACGCGGCCACCTGGAAGGTCCTCTACCGCGCGAAGAAGGGATGCGGGAAGAAGGCGGAGCAGGCGGTCGACACCGGCTGAGCGGGGCGGAAGGGCCGGGCGGTGGGGACGAAGGGCGTCGGCGGGTCGGCCGGGGATCGGACCGAGGGGGCGGTTCGGCCACGCGGTGTGCACAGGCCGGGTGTGATGGTCACACCCATCCCGGGGGCTGTGGACAACCGGCGGCACGCGCGGAGGGGACGCGCGCACACTGACCCGCATGACGTCGACCGACCTTTGCGCCCTGCTGTCCCGGCCCTTCACCCTCGCCGTCGCCGCCCGCCACGGGGTCGGCCGGTCGGTCGTCCGACGCCTGGTGCGGGACGGCGACGTGCGTCGGGTCATACACGGGGTCTACGTCGGCGCGCATGTCGTGGACACGCCTGCGGTGCGGGCCCGGGCCGCGGTCGTGGTGCTGCCCCGCGGGACCGTGGTCTGTGGGCGCACCGCGGCGGAGTTGCACGGCGTGCGGGTGCCGGCGGATCCCCGGGACGGGGCTCGGCGGACGGCACCGGTCGAGGTGGTCGTGCCGGTGGGGGCGGTACTGCCCCGCCGGCACGGCTGCCGGGCCCGGGTCATGGCGCTGGCGCCGGGGGAGGTGGTGTGGCCGGGCGGGATTCCGGTCACCTCGCCGCTCCGGACGGCGGCGGACCTGGTGCGTACCTCGGATCGGGACACCGGCGTGGTGGTGCTGGACGGGTTCCTGCGGGCCGGCCTGGTTCCGGCCGGGGGGTGGGCCGCGGCGGTGCGGCGTTATGCCGGGCATCCGGGTCGGCAGCGGCTCGCCGAGGCGGGGCGGCTGGCCGACGGGCGCAGCGCGAGCGAGGACGAGACCCGACTGCGGCTGGCACTGCTCGGCGCAGGGTTGCCGCCGGCCGAGGTCGGCTGGGAGATTCGCTCGGCGTTCGGCCGGACCCTGCACCGCTTCGCCCTGGCCTGGCCGCGGTGGCGGGTCGGGGTGGGGCTGACGGCGGACCGGCAATGGGTGCGGGCGCGGTCGCGGAGCATCGGCGGACAGGGCTGGTGGGTGTTGGACTGCCCGACGGACCAGGTACGCGTGAACGCGCCGGCCACGGTCGCCCGGATCGGGTCCGAGCTGCGGCTGCGCGAGCGTCGATATGCCGGCGACATCGCCGCGTGAGGGCCGGCATGCTGCCGCGATGAACGTGAACGAGCCCGCGTGGGTGCGCACCGATCGCCTCGACCTGATCCCGGTCGAGGCGGAGCACGCCGAGGAGATGGTCGAGGTGCTCGGCGATCCGGCGCTGCACACCTTCATCGGTGGTGAACCGGAGGACTTGACGGCTCTGCGGGCCCGGTACACGCGGTGGGCCGCGGGGTCGCCGGACCCGCGGGTGACCTGGCTGAACAGGGTGATCCGGCTGCGTGCGCAGGAGCGGTTGGTGGGCACGGTGCAGGCCACGGTCGGCCCCGGTCCGGTCGCCGAGGTGGCGTGGGTCGTGGGCGGCGCCTGGCAGGGCCTGGGTATCGCGAAGGAGGCGGCGATCGGCTGGGTGGCCTGGCTGCGCGCGCACGGTGTCGAGGAGATCCACGCGCACATCCACCCGGCCAACCTCGCCTCGACGGGCGTCGCCAGGGCCGCGGGTCTACGCCCCACCGACCACTGGCAAGAGGACGAACAACGCTGGTCGACGCCCGGCCCGGACACACCCACCGACTGAGCCCGGCGACGTCGGGGCCGGCGGACCGGACCCGGGTCGCCGGGCCCGGACGGTGGCCGGCGGGTCGTCCTTGGTCAGTCCTCGGCGGAGACGCGCATGACCAGGATGGCCATGTCGTCGCGGGCCTGTTCCTCGGCGAACTGTTCGACCGCGCGGTGGATTCGGGTGGCGACCGCGCCCGCGGTCAGGCCCGTGCATCCGGAGAGCACGTCGGCCAGACCGTCGTCGCCGAGCATGCGGGTGCCCTCGCGGCGTTCGGTGACTCCGTCGGTGACGCAGACCAGGACGTCGCCCGGGTCCAGATCCACCGTCTCCAGGACCAGGTCGACCTCGTCCAGCACGCCCAGCAGCGGCTGTGGCGTGGCCACCGAGGTGACCGTGCCGTCGGGACGCAGCCGCAACGGGAGCGGGTGCCCGGCGGAGACCAGACTGAGCCGCACACCGCCGCCCTCGCGGTGGGTGATGTGGCCGTGCAACAGGGTGAGGAACCGGCTGCGCGGTCCCTCCTCCAGGATCGCGGTGTTCAGCCGTTGCAGGACGGCCGGTACCGACAACCCCTCGCGGGTCAGCAGCCGCAGGGCCTGCCGGGCCAGTCCGGTGACCGCGGCGGCCTCGGGGCCGGTGCCGCACACGTCACCGATCGCGAAGCCCCACTTGTCGTCGCCGATGGTGAACAGGTCGTAGAAGTCGCCGCCGACCTCGTTGCCCTCGCCGGACGCCTGGTAGACCACCTCGACGTCGACCCCCGGGACCTTGGGCAGCTCGGGCGGCAGCAGGCTGCGCTGGAGGGCCTGGCTGGTCGAGTTGCGCTCGGAGTACAGCCGGGCGTTGTCCATCGCCAGCGCGGCGCGCCGGGACAGGTCCTCGGCCAGCTCCAGGGTGTCCCGGCGGAAGCGGTCGCCGGCCAGGATGCCGAAGGTCAGCATGCCGATTCCGCGGCCTCGGGCGACCAGCGGCAGGGTGACCGCCTCGCCGGTGACCAGGTCGGCGTGCTCGCGGACCACCTCCGGGTCCAGATGCCGCAGGCCCAGCCAGCGACGGGCGCCGGGCGTGGGCTGGGCGCGCGGCGGCTCGGCCCGGTCCAGCAGTGCCCGCAGGTCGTCGATCCGCATCTCGTCGGCGTGCCACACCACGCTCAGCACCGGCGCGTGCGACTCGCCGGTGTGCACCGCGCACCACGTGCCGAGCCGAGGCACCACGATCTGGGCGATCATGGCCAGCGTCATTTCCGGGTCCAGGGTGCCCGCGAGCAGGTCGGACGCCTCGGCGAGGAAGGACAGCGAGCCCCGGCGGACCCGTTCCAGCTCGGACAGCCGCGCGCTCTCCACGGTCAACGAGACCCGGTCGGCGGCGCGCTGGAGTCGGGCCGCGTCGTCGTTGTCGAAGCGCGTCGCGGATTCCGAGGCGACGCCGAGCGTGCCGGTCAGCCGCCCCTCGACCTTGAGCGGGACGGTCACCGCCGAGCGCATCCGGGTCTCCCGCAGGATCGGCACCGCGCCGGGGCCGGTGTCCAGGTCCTCGTATACCGCGGGCATCCGGGCCGAGCCGTAGCGGCCCACCGAGGTCTCCACCGGCACCCGGGACAACCGGTGCGCGGCGCCGGCCAGGCCGGTGGTGGCGCGCACCTCCATCTCGCTCTCGTCGTCGGTGGCCAGCAGGACGAACGCGGCGTCCGCGTCGAGCAGGTCGCGGGCGCGTTCGACCGCGCGCTGCAACAGGTCCTCCAGGCCCAGCCGGCTCAGCCCGTCGATGCCGTCCCACTCGTTGTCCGCGGGCGTCGCGGTACCGGCCCTGGCGCGAGCCGCGTCCCGGTTCTCCAGCACCGCGCGGGCCTGCGCGGGCACCAGCAGCGCGACCAGGGCCGGATCACCGCCGGCATCGCGCAGCCGCACATGCGAGGCGAACACGCGCGAGGCGATGCCGTCGGCGGCGCGGATGTCGTAGCCGCCCTGCCAGCGGGACAGCTCCAGCATCTCGTCCAGGGTCAGTTCGGTGCCGGGCGTCTGCGGCCACGCGACCAGGTCGTTCAGCGACATGCCGACCGCCTCGTCGTCGCCCAGGCCGAACAGCCGGGCCGCCTCGGGGCTCCAGTGCGTCACCTTGCGCGAGGCGTCCGCGTGCAGCACCGCGACGCCGATCGGCACCGAGGCGTCGGGCAGCGCGTTGGCCGGCAGCAGCGGTCCCGCCGAGCTGGTCGCCGAGACCGGATCGGGCAGTTCCAGCCGGAACCACACCCGCTTGACGTTCTTGGCGTACTCCACGCCCCACCCGGAGGCCAGCGACGCGGACAGGAACAGGCCGCGCCCGCTCTCGTCGCCGTCGTCGAACCCGGTGACGGGCTCGGGCAACTCGCGGCTGGGGTAGTGGTCGGTGACCTCGATCTGCACGCCGCCGTCGTAGCGCACACAGGAGACCTCGGCCGAGGTGCCTGCGTGCACGATCGCGTTGGTGACCAACTCGCTGGTCAACAACACGGCGTCGTCCACGACCTCGCCGGCGTCCCAGTCGCTGAGCGTCTTGCGGACGAACGAGCGTGCGGCCGCCACGGACCTGCCCTCGGGTGCGAAGGCAGCGCTCATCCGGGCAGTGATGAGCATGCTCGTTCCCTGATCCATACACTCCCGCATCTGCGACGAACGGCGGCTGCGGTGACGAATCCGGCTCCACAGTCCGGCAGATTCGCACCCTATCGGTTCAGGACGATCGGGCGGACCCCTTCCAAACAGTGACGGATCCGTCACGATTCCGACAGAACTTCCGGGCGAGCGGGCCTTTCGCGCCCACACTTTCCGGTTGACAAGCACCATCCTCCCGGACCGCCTCTGCTCTCAACCCTGTGAGTGAAAGACTGTCGATGGCAAGCGACCGGGTGCACGAGCGGTCGCGGCGAATCGGTCCGGCGGAGGAAATGCGAGATGGCGAAGGCTTCCCCAGGGCAGGCACGGACGACGGCCGCCCGGAGCCGGCACGACGAGCAGGATCTGCGTCGGCTGTTGGCCGCGCTGACCGGCGTCCGTGACGGCAACTTCCGCAAGCGCCTCACGGTCTCCGGCGACGGGATCATGTCCGAGATCGCCGTCGTGTTCAACGACATGGTCGAGCGCAACCAGCATCTCTCCGGCGAGTTGGCCCGAGTGCGCCGGGTGGTCGGTCGTGAGGGCAAACTCACCGAGCGGCTCGACCCCGGACCGGGCGAGGGCGCCTGGGCGACCAGCATCGACGCGGCCAACGCGCTCGTGGAGGACCTGGTCCGCCCGACCGTCGAGGTCGGCCGCGTGCTGGCCGCGGTCGCCGAGGGCGATCTGTCCCAGCGGATGGACCTGCGGATCGCCGAGCAGCCGTTGCGCGGCGAGTTCCTGCGGATGGGCCGTACCGCCAACGGCCTGGTGGATCAGCTCAGCGCGTTCGCCGACGAGGTGACCCGGGTGGCCCGCGAGGTGGGCACCGAGGGCAAGCTGGGCGGCCAGGCCCGGGTGCGCGGGGTGTCCGGCAGTTGGAAGGACCTCACCGACTCGGTCAACACGATGGCCAGCCGGTTGACCCTCCAGGTGCGCGACATCGCGCTGGTGACCACCGCCGTGGCCAAGGGCGACCTCTCCCGCACGGTCACCGTCGAGGTGGCCGGCGAGATGCTGGAGCTGAAGGAGACCGTCAACACGATGGTCGACCAGCTCTCCGGCTTCGCCCAGGAGGTCACCCGGGTGGCCCGCGAGGTCGGCACCGAGGGCCGCCTCGGCGGGCAGGCCCGGGTCGAGGGTGTCTCGGGCACCTGGAAGGACCTCACCGACTCGGTCAACATCATGGCGGGCAACCTGACCGCCCAGGTGCGCGACATCGCGCAGGTGACCAAGGCGGTCGCGTACGGCGACCTGTCGCAGACCATCACGGTGTCCGCGCGCGGCGAGATGGCCCAGCTCGCCGAGACGATCAACGCGATGACCGGCACGCTGCGCACGTTCGCCTCCGAGGTGACCCGGGTCGCCCGCGAGGTCGGCTTCGAGGGTCGGCTCGGCGGCCAGGCCCAGGTACCCGGTGGCGCGGGCATCTGGAAGGACCTGACCGACTCGGTCAACACCGCCTTCTTCAACCTCACCGCGCAGGTGCGCGACATCGCCGGGGTGACCACGGCGGTGGCCCAGGGCGACCTGTCGCAGAAGATCACCGTGGACGTCTCCGGCGAGATGCTGGAGCTCAAGAACACCGTCAACACCATGGTCGGCCAACTGTCCGCGTTCGCCTCGGAGGTGACCCGGGTGGCCCGCGAGGTGGGCAGCGAGGGCATCCTCGGCGGTCAGGCGCAGGTATCCGGGGTGGCCGGCACCTGGAAGGACCTGACCGACTCGGTCAACGTGATGGCCGGCAACCTGACCGGCCAGGTCCGCAACATCGCCCAGGTCTCCACCGCGGTGGCCCGGGGCGACCTGTCGCAGAAGATCACGGTCGACGTCTCCGGCGAGATGCTGGAGCTCAAGAACACCGTCAACACGATGGTGGACCAACTGTCCGCGTTCGCCTCGGAGGTCACCCGCGTCGCCCGCGAGGTCGGCGGTGAGGGACGTCTGGGCGGTCAGGCCCGGGTCGTCCCGGGCGTCGCCGGCGTCTGGCTCGACCTGACCGACTCGGTGAACTTCATGGCGGGCAACCTGACCGCCCAGGTCCGCAACATCGCCGAGGTGACCACGGCGGTCGCGCGCGGCGACCTGTCCAAGAAGATCGACGTGGACGCGCGCGGCGAGATCCTGGAGGTCAAGAACACCGTCAACACGATGGTCGACCAGCTCTCCGCGTTCGCCGACGAGGTCACCCGGGTGGCCCGCGAGGTCGGCACCGAGGGTCGGCTCGGCGGCCAGGCCCAGGTGCTCGGCGTGGCCGGCGTCTGGCGCGACCTCACCTACTCGGTGAACTCGATGGCCGGAAACCTCACCGAACAGGTCCGCAGCCTGGGCCAGGTCACCACGGCGGTGGCCCGGGGCGACCTGTCGCAGAAGATCACCGTCGACGCGCGCGGCGAGATCCTCGAACTCAAGAACACCGTGAACACCATGGTCGACCAGCTCTCCGGCTTCGCCGACGAGGTCACCCGGGTGGCCCGCGAGGTGGGCACCGAGGGCCGCCTCGGCGGCCAGGCCGACGTCAAGGGCGTCTCGGGCACCTGGAAGGACCTGACCGAGTCGGTCAACGTGATGGCCGGCAACCTGACCGGCCAGGTGCGCAGCATCGCCGACGTGACCACGGCGGTGGCCACCGGCGACCTGTCCAAGAAGATCACCGTCGACGCGCGCGGCGAGATCCTGGAGCTGAAGGAGACCGTCAACACGATGGTCGACCAGCTCTCGGCGTTCGCCGACGAGGTGACCCGGGTGGCCCGCGAGGTGGGCACCGAGGGCCGCCTCGGCGGCCAGGCCCGGGTGCGCGGGGTGTCCGGCATCTGGAAGGACCTGACCGACAACGTCAACGTCATGGCCAACAACCTGACGTCCCAGGTCCGCAACATCGCCCAGGTGGCCACGGCCGTGGCCGACGGCGACCTGTCGCAGAAGAGCACGGTCGAGGCCAAGGGCGAGATGGCCGGTCTCGCGGGCACCATCAACACGATGGTGGACACGCTCCGGGCGTTCGCCGACGAGGTCACCCGAGTGGCCCGCGAGGTGGGCACCGAAGGCATCCTGGGCGGCCAGGCGCACGTGCCCGGCGTCTCGGGCACCTGGAAGGACCTGACCGACAACGTCAACTCGATGGCGGACAACCTCACCGGCCAGGTCCGCAACATCGCCAAGGTGACCACCGCGATCGCGGGCGGCGACCTGTCGCAGAAGATCGACGTGGACGCCCGCGGCGAGATGCTCGAACTCAAGACCACGATCAACACGATGGTCGACCAGTTGTCCGCGTTCGCCGGCGAGGTGACCCGCGTCGCCCGCGAGGTGGGCACCGAGGGCATGCTCGGCGGTCAGGCCGAGGTCGAGGGCGTCTCCGGTACCTGGAAGCAACTCACCGAGAACGTCAACGAGTTGGCCGGCAACCTGACGCGCCAGGTGCGGGCCATCGCCGAGGTGGCCACCGCAGTGACCCGCGGCGACCTGTCCCTGCAGATCGCGGTCGACGCGTCCGGAGAGCTCGACGAGCTCAAGGACAACATCAACCAGATGATCTACAACCTGCGCGAGACCACCCGGGCCAACCGCGAACAGGACTGGCTCAAGACCAACCTGGCCCGGATCTCCGGTCTCATGCAGGGCCGCCGCGACCTGATGGCGGTCGCCGCGCTGATCATGAGCGAGCTCACCCCGGTCGTGGACGCCCAGCACGGCGCGTTCTTCCTGGCCGAGCTGACCCAGGAGGACGTGGTCGAGCTGCGGCTGATCGCCTCCTACGGCTACCAGGACGGCGGCGGCGTGCCCACCCGCTTCCGGCTCGGGCAGTCCCTGGTCGGCCAGGCCGCGCTGGAGAAGCGCTCGATCCTGATCCTGGACGCGCCGCCCGGCTACATCAAGATCGCCTCCGGACTGGGCGAGGCGGCGCCGGCGAACGTGATCGTGCTGCCCGTGCTGTTCGAGGACCAGTTGCTCGGCGTGCTCGAACTCGCCTCGTTCCGCCCGTTCACCAAGGTGCACCGCAACTTCCTGGAGCAGCTCAACGAGCAGATCGGCGTCACGGTCAACACGATCATGGCGAACTCGCGCACCGAGATGTTGCTGGCCGAATCGCAGCGGCTGACCGAGGAACTCCAGGAACGCTCCGAGGAGCTCCAGCGCCAACAGGGCGAACTGCGACACTCCAACGCCGAGTTGGAGGACAAGGCGGCGCTGCTGGCCCGGCAGAACCGGGACATCGAGATCAAGAACCGGGAGATCGAACAGGCCCGCCAGGCGCTGGAGGAGCGCGCCGAACAACTCGCGCTGTCCTCGAAGTACAAGTCCGAGTTCCTCGCCAACATGTCGCACGAGCTGCGCACCCCGCTGAACAGCCTGCTGATCCTGGCCAAGCTGCTCGCGGACAACGTCGAGGGCAACCTGACCCGCAAGCAGGTCGAGTTCGCCGAGACCATCCACGGCGCCGGATCCGACCTGCTGCAACTGATCAACGACATCCTGGACCTGTCCAAGGTGCAGGCCGGAAAGATGGACGTACGGCCCGCGCGGATCGCGCTGGCCCAACTGATGGACTACGTCGAGGCGACCATCCGGCCGCTGACCTCGGAGAAGAACCTCGACTTCACCGTGCACGTCTCGCCCGCGGTGCCCGGCATCCTGTTCACCGACGAGCAGCGCCTCCAGCAGGTGTTGCGCAACCTGCTCTCGAACGCGGTCAAGTTCACCGACTCCGGCTCGGTCGAGGTGTTGATCACGCTCACCGACGACATCCCGCTGACCAACACCGAGTTGGACAACGCCGAGCACGCGGTGGCCTTCTCGGTGATCGACACCGGCATCGGCATCGCGGTGGACAAGCTCAAGGTGATCTTCGAGGCGTTCCAGCAGGCCGACGGCACCACCAGTCGCCGCTACGGCGGCACCGGGCTGGGGTTGTCGATCAGCCGGGAGATCGCCTGGTTGCTCGGCGGCGAGATCCACGCCGAGAGCATGCCGGGCCGCGGCAGCACGTTCACCCTCTACCTCCCGCTGGACAGCGTCCTGGTTCCGGGCGACGAGGCCGGCCACGACCGGCAGGGTGAACTCGCCCCGACGCCGTACCGGAGTGCGCTGCCCGCCGCGCCGCCCTCCACCCCGCTGCTCAGCGACGCCCCCGAGCTGCTCTCGGACGGCGAGCCGGTCGTCGAGGAGACCGGCAAGCGGGTGCCGCGCCGGGTGCTGGTGGTGGAGAACCCGCAGACCGACGGCGCCCCGCTGGCCACCGTGCTGGCCGCGATGGACGGCGCGATCGAGTTGAGCACGGCCCCCGACGAGGGCGAGGCGGTGCGTCTGCTCGCCGAGGCGCCGCCCGCGTGCCTGGTGGTGGACCTGCGGCTGGCCGACGAGGGCGCCTGGCAGGTGCTGGACGCGGTCGCCTCCCGGACGGAATTGCAGAACCTGCCGGTCGTGGTGCACGTCCCGGAGCGGCCCACCCGTTCCGAATCGGGCCGACTGCGCGGCTACCGGCGCCGGATCGTGCTGCTCCAGCGGGTCTCCACCCCGGACGCGCTGACCCGGACGGTCCTGGGCGCCGCCGGCCCGGACCGCACCGAGCACGCGGGCCCGGCCAAGCCGGTGGTCGAGCCGTTCGAGGGCACCTTCGACGGCGAGCGGGTGCTGATCGTCGACGACGACGTGCGCAACGTGTTCGCCCTGACCAGCGTGCTGGAGCAGTACGGGCTGAGCGTGTTGTACGCGGAGAACGGCCGCGAGGGCATCGAGGTGCTCCAGGCGCACGACGACATCGCGATCGTGCTGATGGACGTGATGATGCCCGAGATGGACGGCTACGCCACGACCTCGGCGATTCGCCGGATGCCGCAGTACGCGGGCCTGCCGATCATCGCGTTGACCGCGAAGGCGATGAAGGGGGATCAGGAGAAGAGCATCGACTCCGGGGCGTCCGACTACGTCGCCAAGCCGGTCGATACGCGGCACTTGTTGGGACTCATCCGAACCTGGCTCGACCACTAGTTCGCTTCCGGGGCGGCTCGCAGCCCATGATGGAACCCGAACGGGTCGAGTGACGTTGAAGGAGCGGAGGGGTCGATGCGGTGTTGTCGCGACCGTGGGTCGGGACGTGGTGACACCATGCGGTCGTCTGTTTCGGAATACCTGCCGAGCCGATCGCCTGGCCACTACCATGACCGGGACGAGCACCACCCGGAACGTGTGCTCGACCGGCGTGGCGTGCGCCGGGGCGATCTCGGCCGAGGCTGTGTCGAGCGAAACCGTGTCGATCGAGGCTGTGTCATTCAGGGCCGCGTATACCGAAAACATGCACAAGGACGAGTGGAGCCGACCGATACGCGGGGTCACCCACCGTGTCGGATCGAAGAGGGTGGGCCATGACGGAGAAGGCCAAGATCCTCCTGGTCGATGACCGTCAGGAGAATCTGCTCGCCCTGGAGGCGATCCTGTCCGCGCTGGACCAGACCCTGGTTCGGGCGCACTCGGGCGAGGAAGCCCTCAAGGCGCTGCTCACGGACGAGTTCGCGGTGATCCTGCTCGACGTCCAGATGCCCGGCATGGACGGTTTCGAGACGGCCGCGCACATCAAGCGCCGGGAGAAGACCCGGGACATCCCGATCATCTTCCTGACCGCGATCAACCACGGTCCGCACCACACCTTCCGCGGCTACGCGGCCGGTGCCGTCGACTACATCTCCAAGCCGTTCGACCCGTGGGTGTTGCGGGCCAAGGTCTCCGTGTTCGTGGACCTGTACAAGAAGAACTGCCAACTGCGCGAACAGGCCACGCTGCTGCGCGGGCGACTCGAAGGGGTCGCCGGCGGCGACCGGGCCGGGGCGGACGTGATCGCCGAGCTGTCCTCGCGGCTGGCCTCGGTCGAGGAGCAGGCCGACGGCATGGCCAAACAGGTCGAGTCGGCGAACGACGCGATCCTGGCCGCCTCGGCGAACCAGTTGCGCCGCCGGGTGGCCCGGATGCGCGCCGCCCTCGACGCCCTCGCCCCCGCGGCGGCCGGCCACGGCGGTCCGCCGCTGGTGCCCGCCCCGGACACCGGCGAGGTCGACGACTGACCCTTTGGTGTCGCACGCCGGCCGGGCCCATCCGCGGCCCGGCCGACGTGCGCCCGGCGCCGCCCGCGACCGCCCGGGCACCCGGACGGATCGCCTCGGGGTCGACACGCACATTCCGGGCCCTGTGACGCACGAGGTGGGAAGGGTCCACCGGTAACCTCGGAACATGGCCACACGTGCGTCCGGCGGCGGAGCGCAACCGCGCACGGCCGCGAAGAAGAAGGCTCCCCCCAAGAAGCCCGCGCCACCTCCGCCGCCCCCGCCGAAACTGCTCGGGGGTCTGCCCGCGCTGCTCGGGAGGGGCCTCAAGCGGTTGTGGCTGGGGTTGGCCCACGCGTTCGGCTCGGCCGCGCGGGGCATCGGCTCCGGTGCGCGCGGACTCGATCCGGCCCATCGCCGGGACGGGGTGGGTCTGGCCCTGCTCGGCCTGGCCATAGTGATCGCCGCGGGCGCGTGGGGCACCATCGACGGCGCGGTCGGCGAAGCGGTCAACGCGGTGGTCGCGGGCCTGGTCGGCCGGCTCGACCTGTTCGTGCCCTTCCTGGTCGGCGCGCTGGGCGTGCGGGTGATGCGCCATCCGGACCAGAAGGACGCCACCGGTCGGATCATGATCGGCTGCACCGCGCTGGTGTGCAGCGTGCTCGGCCTGATCCACGTCGGCTGCGGCACCCCGCAACCCGGCGACGGCGCGGCCGCGATGCGCGACGCCGGCGGGCTGATCGGCTGGGCCTTCGCGACCCCGCCCGTGCATCTGGTCACCCGCTGGGTCGCGGTGCCGCTGCTGGTGCTGCTGATCGTGTTCGGCCTGCTCGTGGTGACCGCGACGCCGATCAACGCGGCGCCCGAGCGGCTCGCGGTCTTCCTCGGCTTCGTCGAGGGGCCGCCGCCCGCGGACGAGTACGAGGACGAGCACCCGAGCGGCTTCGCCGGGTACGACGAGGACGAGGAACCGCCCGCGCCCGCGCCGGTCCGCAAGACCCGGCCGCGCCGCCGGCCGAGTCCCGCCGCGAGCGGCCATCCGGACGCCGTCGACGTGGCCGCGGCCGCCGCGGCGGCGCTGGACGCGAACGACGCGGGTCTGGTCGTACCGCCGGCGCGCTCGCGCAAGGCCGCCGCCGCTCGGGTGGTGACCGACCTGCGGGCCCGCGCCGCCGACGCGCCGGCGCACACCCCCGCGCCGCCGCGCAGCGAGCAGTTGAAGCTGTCCGGCGACATCACCTACCACCTGCCCGGCCCCACGCTGCTCAAGAAGGGTCCGCCGGCCAAGGCCCGCAGCAAGGCCAACGACGACGTGGTCGCCGCGCTGTCCAAGGTGTTCGAACAGTTCAACGTCGACGCGCAGGTCACCGGCTTCTCCCGGGGCCCGACGGTGACCCGGTACGTGATCGAGCTGGGTCCGGCGGTCAAGGTCGAACGCATCACCGCGCTCGCCAAGAACATCGCGTACGCGGTGGCCAGCCCGGACGTGCGGATCATCAGCCCGATCCCGGGCAAGTCCGCGGTCGGCATCGAGATCCCCAACACCGACCGCGAGATGGTCAGCCTCGGCGACATCCTGGCCTCGGAGACCGCGGCCGGCGACGCGCACCCGATGATCGCCGCGCTCGGCAAGGACGTCGAGGGCAACGACGTGGTGGCCAATCTGGCCAAGATGCCGCACCTGCTGGTCGCGGGCGCCACCGGCGCGGGCAAGTCGAGCTGTATCAACGGCCTGATCACCTCGATCATGATGCGGGCCACGCCCGAGGAGGTGCGGATGGTGCTGGTCGACCCCAAGCGGGTCGAACTGACCACCTACGAGGGCATCCCGCACCTGATCACGCCGATCATCACCAACCCGAAGAAGGCGGCCGAGGCGCTTCAGTGGGTCGTGCGCGAGATGGACATGCGCTACGACGACCTGGCCAACTTCGGTTTCCGGCACGTGGACGACTTCAACGCCGCGGTGCGGGCGGGCAAGCTCAAGATGCCGCCGGGCAGCGAGCGCGAGGCGCAGCCCTACCCGTATCTGCTGGTGATCGTCGACGAGTTGGCCGACCTGATGATGGTCGCCCCGCGTGACGTCGAGGACTCCATCGTGCGGATCACCCAGCTCGCCCGCGCCGCCGGCATCCACCTGGTGCTGGCCACCCAGCGGCCCAGCGTCGACGTGGTGACCGGACTGATCAAGGCCAACGTGCCCTCCCGGCTCGCGTTCGCCACCTCCTCGCTCGCGGACAGCCGGGTCATCCTGGACCAGCCCGGCGCGGAGAAGCTGATCGGCAAGGGCGACGCGTTGTTCCTGCCGATGGGCGCGAGCAAGCCGATCCGGATGCAGGGCGCCTACGTCACCGAGGACGAGATCGAGGCGGTCGCCCGGCACTGCAAGGAGCAACTGCGGCCGGAGTACCGCGAGGAGGTCACCGCCCCGCCGGATCGCAAGAAGCAGGTGGACGAGGACGTCGGCGACGATCTCGACCTGCTCTGCCAGGCGGTCGAACTGGTCGTGTCCACCCAGTTCGGCTCGACCTCGATGCTCCAGCGCAAGCTGCGGGTCGGCTTCGCCAAGGCGGGTCGGCTGATGGACCTGATGGAGAGCCGGGACATCGTGGGACCGAGCGAAGGTTCCAAGGCGCGCGAAGTTTTGATCAAACCGGATGAAATCGAGTCGATTATGGCCACGTTGCGCGGTGAATGATCCGACTTAAGTGATGATTGGTGTCAGTCGTGATGAATGACGCATAAGGGGCGAATCGTGTCGATCGGTCAGAGTCTCGCCCAGGCGCGAGTGCGGGCCGGTCTCACTGTGGAACGGCTCAGTGAGGTCACCCGCATCCGACAGGTCATCATCGAGGGCGTCGAATGCGACGACTTCGAACCGTGCGGCGGCGACTTCTACGCTCGCGGCCACATCCGCACGCTGGCCCGCGCGACGGGCCTGGATCCGGAGCCGCTGGTCGCCGAGTACGACCACACGGTCGGCGGCACCAGCACCCCCCGCCCGACCCAGATCTTCGACTCCCCCCGCAAGTCGATCGAGTACCGCCGGCCGAACTGGACGCTGGCCATGGGCGTCGCCGTGGTCATCGTGCTGATCTTCGCGTTCGTGCAACTCGCCGGCGGGCGCGCCGACGACGACGAGAAGGAGACCGCGTCGCGGGTCACGCCGACCTCGGCCGCCCCCGTGGTTCCGCCGCCGCCCCCGCCACCGTCCCCGGTCGCGCCGGTGGCCAAGACCCCCGAATTCCCGGCCGAGGTGGTGGTCACGATCACCGCGGTGGACGGCCGTAGCTGGGTGCGCGCGTTCGACGCCGACAACAAGCAGATCTTCGAGACGATCCTGGACAAGGGCGAGGCCAAGACGCTCACCGACCCCGAGCAGCTCAAACTCCAGATCGGCAATTCCGGCGCCGCGCGCCTGAAGGTCAACGGCAAGGACGTGGGCCCGGCGGGCGAGGAGGGCGCCGTCGTCAAGCACACTTTCGTGCCCGGCGACCCGGTCCCGCAGATGCGGGCGACCCCGTCGCCCACCCCTTCCGCCCGGTGACGGGCCATCGTGACCTCCCCGGAACCATCCGACGCTTCCCTGCGTCCGGTCCACGCCCATGTCTGACGTAGGCTTTCCGGCATGTCCGCCCGCGATACCACCAGCCCCGCCGCCCCGGCCGAGAGCCCCTCCGCCCTGCGCACCGTCGCCCTGGTCACCCTCGGCTGCGCCCGCAACGAGGTGGACTCCGAGGAACTCGCCGGCCGGCTCGAGGCGGACGGCTGGTCCCTCGTCGAGGACGCTGCGGACGCCTCCGTCGTCATGGTCAACACCTGCGGTTTCGTCGAGTCCGCCAAGAAGGACTCGATCGACACCGTTCTGGAGGCCGCCGACCTCAAGGGCGAGGGCCGTACCCAGGCCGTCGTCGCGGTCGGATGTCTGGCCGAACGCTACGGCGACCAGCTCGCGGGCGCGCTGCCCGAGGCGGACGCGGTGCTCGGCTTCGACGACTACGGCGACATCTCCACCCGGCTGCGCTCGATCCTCGCCGGCGACGAGCACACCTCGCACGTCCCGCGCGACCGCCGGGCGTTGCTGCCCATCACCCCGGTCGAGCGCCAGGCCGCCGCCGTCGCGGTGCCCGGTCACGGCGCCCCCGAGGACCTCCCGGAGGGCATCGCCCCCGCCTCCGGGCCGCGCGCGCTGCGCCGCCGGCTGGGCTCGGGCCCGGTCGCCTCGCTCAAGCTCGCCTCCGGCTGCGATCGCCGCTGCTCGTTCTGCGCGATCCCCTCCTTCCGCGGCTCCTTCCTCTCCCGCCGCCCCTCGGACGTGATCGCCGAGGCCCGCTGGCTGGCCGAGCAGGGTGTCCGCGAGATCGTCCTGGTCAGCGAGAACTCCACGTCGTACGGCAAGGACCTGGGCGACCTGCGCCTGCTGGAGACGCTGCTGCCGGAGCTGGCCGCCGTCGAGGGCATCGAGCGGGTCCGGGTCAACTACCTCCAGCCCGCCGAGATGCGGCCGACGCTGCTCGACGTGCTCACCGGCACCCCCGGCGTCGCGCCCTACTTCGACCTGTCCTTCCAGCACGCCTCCGAGCCGGTGCTGCGCCGGATGCGCCGGTTCGGTTCGCGCGAGGCGTTCACCGCGCTCCTGGACCAGGCCCGGGCCAAGGCCCCCGAGGCGGGCGCCCGGTCGAACTTCATCGTCGGCTTCCCCGGCGAGAGCGAGGAGGACGTCGACGAGCTGGAGCGCTTCCTGATCGCCGCCCGGCTGGACGCCATCGGCGTGTTCGGCTACTCGGACGAGGACGGCACCGAGGCCGCCGGCTACGCCGACAAGCTCGAACCCGACGTGGTGGCCGCCCGCGTGGAGCGGATCTCCCGACTCGCCGAGGAACTGGTCGCCCAGCGCGCCGAGGACCGGATCGGCACCGAGGTGATCGTGCTGATCGAGGAAGTCGGCGAGGACGGCACCGCCGAGGGCCACGCACACCACCAGGCGCCCGAGACCGACGGATCGACGACGGTGGTCGGCGAGGGCCTGCGGGTCGGCGATCTGGTCCGGGTCCGGGTCACCGACAGCGAGGGTGCCGACCTGCACGGAGAGGCGATCGACGTGATCGTGCCCGGGGGCGATCGGTGACGGCCGAACCGGCACCGCAGCGTCGGCGTCCGGCCGAGGCCGTCCGCGCCGCCGCGGCCAACCACCCGCCGAAGCCCGACCGCCTCGGCGACCCCACCACCTCGGTGAGCGCCTGGAACGCGGCCAACGCGCTGACCATGATGCGGGTGGCCCTGGTGCCGGTCTTCGTCGTCCTGCTGCTGCAGGACGGCGGCCACGATCCCGCCTGGCGGGCCTGGGCCTGGGCCGCGTTCACCGTCGCCAGCATCAGCGACCTCTTCGACGGCAAGCTGGCCCGGATGCACAACCTGGTCACCGACTTCGGCAAACTCGTCGATCCGATCGCCGACAAGGCGCTGATGGGTGCCGCGCTGATCAGCCTGTCCGCGCTCGGCGACCTGCCCTGGTGGGTCACCCTCGTGGTGCTCGCCCGGGAGATCGGCATCACCCTGCTGCGCTTTTGGGTGATCCGGCACGGCGTGATCCCGGCCAGCCGGGGCGGCAAGGCGAAGACCATGCTCCAGGGCGTCGCGATCGGCATGTACACACTGGTCATGACCGGCCCGCTGGCCAGCACGCGGGCCTGGGTCATGGCGGCCGCGGTGATCGTCACCGTGGTGACCGGCCTGGACTACATCGTCAAGGCCATACGACTGCGACGCGGCACGCCGGTGCCCGCCGGACAGGTCTGACGTCGGGACGGATCCCGACCACGGGGGGAGCAGGACCATGCGCGAATTGAGGATCGAACTGGTCGCGGTGGGGGACGAGTTGCTCGTCGGCGACGTGGTGAACACGAACGCGGTCACCCTCGGCCGCCGGCTCACCGCGGCCGGACTGCGGGTCACCGGCGTGTCCACCGTGGGCGACGGCCTCGACGAGATGATCGACGTGCTCACCCAGGCCGTGCGGCGTGCCGACGCGGTGCTCGTCTCCGGCGGCCTGGGACCCACCTCCGACGACCGCACCCGCGAGGCGATCGCCGCCGTCGCGGGGGCGGCGCTGCGCCGGGACCCGGCGATCGAGGATTGGCTGCGCCGGCGCTATCAGGGCCTGAACCGCACCTTGACCGCGCTCGGCCTCCAGCAGGCCGACGTGCCCGAGGGCGGCCGCTCGTTGCCCAACCCGAACGGCAGCGCACCGGGCGTGGCGATCTCGATCGGCGACGTACCGGTGTACGCGGTGCCCGGCCCGCCGCACGAGATGATCGCGATGGTCGAGGAGCAGGTGCTGCCCGACCTGCTGCGGCGCGCGGGCGGCGCACCGATCCGGGCCCAGCGGCAATTGCTCACCGCGTCGATCGGCGAGGGCGTGATCGCCGCGATGCTGGAACCGCTGGAGAAGGAACTCGCGATCGCGGGCGCGGTCGAGGTGGCCTACCTCGCCACCGCCGGACGGACCAGGGTCAAACTCACCGCGACCGCCCCCGGCGGGGTCGAGGCGGTCGACGCCGCCGCGTTGCGGGCCCGCGAACTGCTCGGCGGCTGTGTCTACGGCGAGGCCGGCGACACGCTGGCCGGTGTCGTGCTGGCCCTGTTGCGCGAGCACGACGCCACCGTCGCGGTGGCCGAATCGCTCACCGGCGGCCTGGTCGCCGCCGAACTGACCTCGGTGCCCGGCGCGTCCGCGAGCGTGCGCGGCTCGGTCACCGCGTACGCCACCGACCTCAAGGACTCGGTGCTCGGGGTGGACGCCGACCTGCTCGCCGCCGAGGGCGCGGTTCACCCGGACGTGGCGGCGCGGATGGCCGAGGGTGTGCGGCGGATCATGTCGGGTACCTACGGGGTGGCCACGACGGGGGTCGCCGGTCCGGATCCCCAGGACGGCAAGCCCGTGGGCACGGTATACATCGCGGTGGCCGGTCCCGAGGGAACAACCGTGCTGTCGCTGCTGTTCTCGGGCAGTCGGAGCAGGATTCGGGAGATGACCACGGTCCGCGTACTGGACCTGCTCCGGTGTGTGGTGGCGGGGTTGCCGGCCGAGCAGGATCCGGCGTGTACGGGGTGACCGGGCGCGCCGGCCGGCCGCTGGGAGCACTTCGGTCGGGAACGTGGGGGACACGCGGAAGGGCGGGCGAGGACGTGCTGCGAATCGAGGCGGGAGTGCCCCGCGAGCCCTATGGACCCTGGACACCCTCGCCGTCAAGGTTCCACGCCCTGAGTGAACAGGACCGCAAGGCGGGCACACCCGCGCGGTCGGGCAGGTACGGTGGGGCTGTGACCCCCCGAGCCGCCCTAGGAGGGAGCGACCGATGATCCTGCTCCGTCGCCTGCTGGGTGACGTGCTGCGGCGCCAGCGCCAGCGTCAGGGTCGCACCCTGCGCGAGGTTTCGTCCTCAGCCCGGGTATCCCTTGGCTACCTGTCCGAGGTCGAGCGCGGCCAGAAGGAAGCCTCGTCCGAACTGCTCGCCGCGATCTGCGACGCGCTGGACGTGCGCATGTCCGTGCTCATGCGGGAGGTCAGCGACGAGCTGGCCCTCGCCGAGCTGGCCTCGGCCGAGGCGATGCGACCGGTCCTGGAGCCGGTCGGTGCCGGTTTCACGCCGAACGAGCGCGCCGCCGCCGAACGTCAGAACAACGACCGGTCGTCGGGCACGGGCCCGATCTCCGCCGACACCGCGGTGAGCGTGGTGGTGGCGGCCTGAGGACGACGACCGAGGGTGTGCTCTTTCCCACTCGGGAGCATCGATCGGCCGATTCGGGGCATCCGGTGCCAGGTGGACCGGGTTCCCCGACCCGGCAACCGATCGACACGGATCCCGAGGAGTCGTAGCACCATGGTCGTCGTCAAGAGCCCCCTGTCCGACGAGGCGCGCAAGATCACCGGCGAGGCGCTGCAGGGCGCCCTCGTCGACCTGATAGATCTCTCGTTGGTCGCCAAGCAGACCCACTGGAATGTGGTCGGCCCACGCTTCCGCTCGATCCACCTGCAGTTGGACGAGGTGGTCGCCTCGGCGCGTACCTTCGCGGACACCGTCGCCGAACGTGCTTCGGCGATCGGGTACAACCCCGACGGCCGGGCCGCGACCATCACGGCGGGCAGCGGCGTCCCGCAGCCGGAATCCGGCTGGATCAAGGACGGCGACGTGGTCGGCTACTTCGTCGGCGTCTACGGCGCCGTGATCGAGCGCATGCGCGAGCGGATCGCGGCCACCGAGGAACCGGACCCGGTCAGCCAGGACCTGTTCATCACCATCGCCGCGGACCTGGAGAAGATGAGCTGGATGTTCCAGGCCGAGAACCAGAGCTGAGCCGATACCCGGTCTGCCGGTTCGCCCGAGCCCCGTCTCCCGTCTCGGAGGCGGGGCTTCGGCGTGGGTGGGCTACCAGGGCATCGCGACGCCGCCGTTGGGACGCAGGATCTGGCCGGTGACGAACTTGGCGGCGTCCGAGGCGAGGTAGGCGACCGCGTAGGAGATGTCGGTGGGCTCGCCGACGGCGCGCAGCGGGGTCATCCGGGCCATCGGCGCGGCCACGGCGGCCTTGCGCTCCAGATCCTCGTTGCCGTCCGCGTCGGTCCAGTGCCGGCCGGTCATCCCGGTGACGATCCAGCCCGGCGCGACCGCGTTGACCCGCACGCCGCTGGGGCCGACCTCGGTGGCCAGGGTCTTGGTCAACTGCACCACCGCGGCCTTGGCCGCGCCGTAGCACAGCAGGCCCGAGGTCGCGGTGTCCACGGCGCCGGAGGCCATGTTGACGATGCTGCCGAAGCCCTGCGCGGACATCACGCGCGCGGCGGCCCGGCAGCCGAAGAAGACGCCCTTGAAGTTGATCGCCAGGACCCGGTCGAGGTCGGCCTCCTCGGTCTCGATCACCGTGCTCGAATGCATCACCCCGGCGATGTTGGCGAGCACGTCGAGCCGGCCGTGCGCGGTGACCGCGTCGTTGATCAGCGCGTCCACCTGGGCCGCCTTGGAGGTGTCGACGCCCGCGGCGGTCGCGGCGCCGCCGGCGGCCACGATCGCCTTCGCGGTCTCCCGGGCCCCCGCTTCGTGGATGTCCGCGCAGACCACGGTCGCGCCCAGGTCGGCCAGCACCTCGGCGCTGGAGCGGCCGATGCCGGAGGCCGCGCCGGTGACGACGGCGACTCGGCCGGTCAGATCGAGGGCTTCACGAAACACGGTTGGCCTCCCGGCGCTAGGCGTGCACAGCGCGCCGACCGTACGAGCCATCTGACGAACAGTCAATAAAGGTGCGCGGCAAGGAGATCGGTGTCACCGCAGGCCCTCCTTTCGATGGCACCAGCGGTGTGTGGCGCCGCCGAAGGGGAAGATCCCGTTCGCCGCGAGGGCGTCACACGGGTCGGTCCGCACCGGATTCGACCCCCGCTGGGATCCGGTCCCGCCGGAGCGGGGCGGGCGGGCCGCGCCGGATTCGGCCCGGGGGCGCGGGCGGGTGGTGCGCGGCGGATCCGGGTCCGCGGCGGGGTCGGCCGCAGGCGTCCCGGTCCCGTCCTCGGCGTCGGTTTCGGCGTTGGCTTCGGCTTCGGTCGAGCCGCCCGCCATCTCGGTGATCGCCGGCGCGGGCTCCGCCGGGAGCGCGGCGGCGGCGGGGGCGGGTGCGACCGGTGGGGCCGGAGCCGCCACCGGTGCCGGCGGGCGCGGCGTCGGGTCCGGCGCGGCCACTCGGGTACAACCGACCGAGGCCGACAGCAGGATGGGCAACACCAGGGCGGGCACGATCCGGGACGCGGTCATGCCCTGTACGACGAACCGCCCGGGTATCGGTCACCGGGTGTACCTCCATCGGGTGACGGCTGGCAGCGCGGGCACCAGTACGTCACCCGCGGCGGATCCCCCAGGTCGGCGCGCCGGATCGAACCGCCGCAGCGCGCGCACGGGCGACCGCCGCGCCCGTAGACCCAGTGCCGGCGACCCGGCCGGGTGTCGCCCGTGGTGACGTGCCCGACCCGGTCGCGGTTGGCGTTCAGCGCACGATGCGCCAGGGTCGCCCACGCGTGCGGATCGCCCGCCGCGGCCACCGGGGTCCAGGGGGCGACGCCGCGCAGGAAGCACAACTCCACCCGGTACACATTGCCGAGGCCGGCCAGGTTGCGCTGGTCCAGGAGCGCGTCACCGATCGGCCGGCCCGGCCGGGCGGCCAGCCGGCGGGCGGCCTCGTCCGGATCCCAGTCCGGGCCGAGCGGATCCGGCCCCAGGTGGCCGACCACGGTCGACTCCTCGGCGGTGCGCACCAACTCGACCACGGGCATCCGCATCCCGACCACGGTCTGCGCCGCGTTGGCCAGCACCAGCCGGATCGCGTGCCAGGGACGCGGGAGCGGGCGCGGGCCGGTGGGCTGGATCTCCCAGGTGCCGTCCATCCGCAGGTGGGTGTGCAGCGTGAGGTCGCCCTCGATCCGGGTCAGCAGGTGTTTGCCGCGCGGGACCACCGCCAGTACCGAACGCCCGGTCAGATCCACGGTCGCCAGCCGGGGCACCCGGAAGTCGGTCACGGTCAGCGGGCGGTCCACCAGGGCCGCACGCAGCCGCCGCGCCGCCTGATACACGCTGTCGCCTTCGGGCATTCCACCATTGTCCCGGGTGTCGTCGTCGCCGGGAGACGGGGCCGAGCCCGGGGCCGGCCCTCCGAGTCCCCCCGGACCCGTCGGTGCGGCCGAACCCCGGGGGTCGCGGCGCCGCAGGTGTGGCGGCCCGGAAACCGACGTCGCGAGCGCGCGGCCAGGAACACGCCCGCGACGCCGGATCCGAGTACGTCCGACCGTGACGCGTGCAGGGTCGCCACGGGCGGATGGTGCCGGTCGACTCCGTCGGGATCCCTCCCGGCGTCGCCTTCCGTGACCACGATCCTGCTCGATGTACATGACCGGGGTGTTTCGCGGACCGGGCGCTCGTGTAACGAAACGGTGTCACCCTCGCAGGCGCAGCCCCCTGGGGGTGGCGTGGAACCCGGCCGCCTCCAGCGCCTTGCCCAGCGAGGAGGTCAGCACCTCGGCGCCGTCCGCCTTCTCCACCGTCAGTTTGCCCAGCGCGCCGGCGCGCACCGCGGCGGCCAGCGCCTCGGCCGCCGGGCCCACCCGGTCCGGGTCGTCGGTCCAGGACAACAACGTGCGTCCGCCGCGCTCGATGTACAGGATCGGCTCGCCGTCGAGCAGGATCACCAGCGCACCGGCCTTGCGGCCCGGCCGGTGCCCGCCCGCGCTCTCCCCGGGCCGGTCCGGCCAGGCCAGCGCGGCGCCGTACGGGTTGGCCGGGTCGGCGGCGGCCAGCACCACCGCGCCGGGCAACTCGTGCGGCTCACGGCGCTCGCTCGCGCCCTGCAACGCGCGCAGCCGGTCCACCGCGCCGTCGGCGGCGAACTGGGCGGCGCCCAGACCCTCCACGAAGTAGCCCCGGCGGACCCGACCGCCGTCCTCGAACACGCTCAGCACCTTGTAGGCCGCGGCGAAGCCGCCCGGGCTGCCCTCGGCGACCACCGCGCCGCGGGTGACCACGCCGTGCCGGTCCAGGAGCGTCTCGGCCAACGCGTGCGCCCGCCGGGTGGGGTCGGGCTCGACCACCGGGGCCAGCGACCAGCGGCCGGCCACCGTCGGTGGCCCACCGCGAACGGCCGCCACCGGCCGCCCTCGACTCAGGCCCGCGTACCGCCCGCGCGGGGTCGCCCGCCGGGCCCGGTGCGCGGTCGAGCCGGACGTGCGTCCCGAGCCGAGCAGCGCGCGCAGCGGGGTGAGCGTGTCGCCGGTGACCTGCCCGGACCACACCAGGTCCCACAGCGCCTCGGCGATCGCCGCCTCCGACGCCGGGGTCGGCAGTTCCAGCCGCTCGGCGAGCTGCCGGAAGAACAGCGCGTAGCCACCGGCCAGCGCGGCCAGGATCGCGGTGTGCAGCGGCGTCGTCTCCAGCGGCACCGGCGGCGGGAGCAGATACGGCGCGGCGTCCGCGAGATAGAGCGAGAGCCAACCGTCCTTGCCCGGCAGCGCGCCGTGTCCGGCCCACAGCACCTCGCCGGCCGCACACAGCTCGTCCAGCATCGCGGGGTGGTAGTCGACCACCCGCGTGGGCAACACCAGCTTCTCCAGCGCGGAGGCCGGCACGCTCGCCCCCTGGAGTTGCTCGACCACCCGAAGCAGACCGTCCGGGCCGCGCACCCCGCTCACGCCCACGCCCTGCCACACGGTCAGGAACCGGGCCAGCGCGACCGGCGGCACCGGCTCGACCTCGTGCCGCAGCGCCGCCAGCGAGCGCCGGCGCAACATCCGCAACACTTCCGCACCGCACCACTCCAGGCCGGAGCCGCCGGGGCGGAACTCGCCGGAGACCACCTGCCCGCTCGCGGCCAGCCGCTCCAGCGTGCCCGTGGTCACCGCGACCCCCAGGCCGAAGCGGGCGGCGGCATCGCCCGCCCGGAACGGCCCGTGCGTGCGGGCGTAGCGGGCCAGCAGATCGCCCAGCGGATCCTTGACCGGCTCGGTGAACGCCTCGGGCACGCCGACCGGCAGCGGAGTGCCCAGCGCGTCGCGCAGCCGGCCGGCGTCCTCGATGCCCGCCCAATGCTCCTCACCCGCGATCCGCACCCGGATCACCCGACGCGCGTCCGCCAGGCCGGTCAGCCAATCGAGCTCGAACGCGTCCGTGCCGCGCGCCGCGACCTCGGCCGTGGTCAGCGGTCCGAGCAGCCGCAACAGGTCGGCGACCCCCTCCGCGTCCCGCACCCGGCGGTCCTCGGCGAGCCGCTGCAACTCGGCCTCGGTGCGGGCCAGCACCTCCGGGTCGAGCAGTTCGCGCAACTCGGCCTGGCCGAGCAGCTCGGCCAACAGCCGCGAGTCCAGCGCGAGCGCCGCCGCCCGACGTTCCGCGAGCGGCGAGTCGCCCTCGTACATGAACTGCGCGACGTAGCCGAACAGCAGCGAGCGGGCGAACGGCGAGGGCTCGGTCGTGGTGACCTCGACGATGCGCACCGCGCGGGTGGCGATGTCGCGCATCAGGCCGGTCAGGCCGGGCACGTCGAACACGTCCTGGAGGCACTCGCGCATCGTCTCCAGGACGATCGGGAACGAGCCGTACTCACTGGCCACCGCGAGCAGTTGGGCCGAGCGCCGGCGCTGTTGCCACAGGGGGGTACGGCGGCCCGGCATCCGGCGCGGCAGCAGCAGCGCGCGGGCCGCGCACTCGCGGAAGCGGGACGCGAACAGCGCCGAACCACCCACCTCGGCGGTCACCAGGGGTTCCACCTCGGCCTCCTCGAATACCGCGAAGTCCGGTGGCAGCGCCCCCGCCGCGAGGTCGTCGGAGGACTCCCCGAAGGACTGGTCACCGAAGGGCAGCCCGCTGTCCGGCAGCCGCAGCACGATCCCGTCGTCACCGTGCATGGTCTGCACGTCGAGCCCGGTGCGCTCGCGCAGTCGGGCCGAGATGGCCAGCGCCCACGGCGCGTGCACCTGGGCGCCGAACGGCGAGTGCACCACGACCCGCCAGTCGCCCAGTTCGTCGCGGAAGCGCTCGACCACGATCGTGCGGTCGTCCGGGATGTGGCCGCACGCCTCGCGCTGCTCGCCCAGGTAGCCGAGCAGGTTGTCCACCGCCCACGGGTCCAGGCCCGCGGCGGCCACCCGCTCGCGGGCCCGCTCGGCCGGCAACGCGCCCACCTCGCGCACGAAGGCGCCGAGCGCGCGGCCCAGTTCCACCGGCCGCCCCAGCGCGTCGCCGTGCCAGAACGGCAGCTTGCCCGGCACCCCGGGGGCGGGCGAGACCAGCACCTTGTCGTGGGTGATGTCCTCGATCCGCCACGACGAGGTGCCCAGCGTGAACACGTCGCCCACGCGCGACTCGTAGACCATCTCCTCGTCCAGCTCGCCGACCCGCGACTTCGCGTCGCCGGCGACCAGGAACACGCCGAACAGGCCGCGGTCGGGGATGGTGCCGCCGGAGGTGACCGCGAGCCGCTGGGCGCCGGGGCGGGCGGAGAGCACGCCGCCGACCCGGTCCCACACGATGCGCGGGCGCAGTTCGGCGAACGCGTCCGAGGGGTAGCGGCCGGCGAGCATGTCCAGGGTCGCCTCGTAGGCCGACGCGGGCAGCGCGGCGAACGGCGCGGCCCGGCGGATCAGCGCGAGCAGCGCGTCCACGTCGCGGTCCTCGATCGACACCATCGAGACGATCTGCTGGGCCAGCACGTCCAGCGGGTTGCGCGGCCCGCGCACCGACTCGATCGCCCCCTCGCGCATGCGCTCGGTGACCACCGCGGTCTGCACCAGGTCGCCGCGGAACTTGGGGAAGATCACCCCGCGCGAGATCGCCCCGACCTGGTGCCCGGCCCGGCCCACCCGCTGGAGGCCCGAGGCCACCGAGGGCGGCGACTCGACCTGGACGACCAGGTCCACCGCGCCCATGTCGATGCCCAACTCCAGGCTGGAGGTGGCCACCACGGCGGGCAGGCGACCGGCCTTGAGGTCTTCTTCCACCTGGGCCCGCTGCTCCTTGGACACCGAGCCGTGGTGGGCGCGCGCGAGCAGCGCGGGGGCGCCCCGACTGCTGCCCGCCTGGGCCATCAGCTCGGCCGGCGACGAGTCCTTCGGCAGTTCCTCGCCGGTGGCCCGCTCGTAGGCGATCTCGTTCAGCCGGCCGCACAACCGCTCGGCCAGGCGGCGTGAATTGGCGAACACGATGGTCGAGCGGTGGGCCTGGATCAGGTCGACGATGCGTTCCTCGACGTGCGGCCACACCGAGGTCCTGCGCTCGTTGCCGGCCTCGTCGAAGTCGCCGCTGCCGGCGCCGAGCTCGCCCATGTCCTCGACCGGGACCACGACCGAGAGCTCGAACGTCTTGGTGGCCGGCGGCTGGACCACGTGCACGTCGCCGGTCGAACGCATCCAGCGGGCCACCTCCTCGACCGGGCGCACGGTCGCGGACAGGCCGATCCGGCGCGCCGGGCGATCGAGGAGTTCGTCCAGCCGCTCCAGGGTCAGCGCCAGGTGCGCGCCGCGCTTGGTGCCGGCGACCGCGTGCACCTCGTCCACGATCACCGTGTCCACCCCGCGCAGCGCCTCGCGGGCCTGCGAGGTGAGGATCAGGAACAGCGACTCGGGGGTGGTGATCAGGATGTCCGGCGGCTTCGTGGCGAAGCGACGTCGATCGGCCGCCGGGGTGTCGCCGGAGCGCACGCCCACGGTGACCTCGGGCTCGGGCAGGCCCAGCCGCACGGACGCCTGCCGGATGCCGGTGAGCGGGCTGCGCAGGTTGCGCTCGACGTCGACCGCGAGCGCCTTGAGCGGCGAGATGTACAACACCCGACAGCGCCGGCGCGGATCGGCCGGCACCGGTTCGGCGGCGAGCCGGTCCAGCGCGGACAGGAACGCCGCGAGCGTCTTGCCGGACCCGGTCGGCGCGACCACGAGCGCGTCCTTGCCCTCGGCGATGGCGCGCCAGGCGCCCTCCTGGGCCCGGGTCGGCGCGTGGAAGGCACCGGTGAACCATTCCCGGGTGGCGGGGGAGAAGCCGGCCAGGACCGAAGCGGGGTCGTCATGTGGCATAACTCCCCATGGTGCCGGGTGGCTCGGACATTCGCGTCGGGGACATTCGGGCGCCGGGCGGGGCGACCGCGCACGTCGCCGCTACCGGGATACTGGTCGCATGGGACTCACCGACTTCTGGCGACGCATGCGCGCCCACTTCGGCGACTCGTACGCCGAGTCCTTCGCCCGCGACCACGTGATGTCCGAGCTGGGTGGCCGGACCGTGCACGAGGCGTTGGCCGCGGGCATCGAGGCCAAGGACGTCTGGCGCGGCGTGTGTGTCTCGATGGACCTGCCGACGACCAAGCGGGCCTGATCCGGCCGGCCCGGGGGCGGGCGGCTCGGGCACACGCGGCGGCGCACCCAAGCGGACATAGCGTGACGCTCTAGGCTCTTCCTGTCATTCGACATGCATCGCGACACAGTGGTGCGGGAGAGTACAGGGAGCCCATGTGACCCCACCCGACACACCTGCGACGCGGCTCACCTCGCGCGATCGCATGCCGTCGTGGTTGCCGCGGGCCGTGTTCATGATCCTGGCGATGATCGCGGGCTTTCGGCTGCTCGGCTGGACGCTGGCACACCTGCGCTCGCTGCTGATCGACCTGTTGCTGGCGTTCTTCCTCGCCCTGGCCTTCGAGCCGGCCGTGGACCGGTTGGCCCGGCGCGGGATGCGCCGCGGCGTGGCCACCGCCATCGCCTTCGTGGTGGTCTTCCTGGCCTGCGCCGGGTTCCTGGCGGTGGTGGGCTCGCTGCTGGTGGACCAGGTGGTGGCGTTCGCCCGGAATCTGCCCGACTACCTCGACGACCTGGTCGCCTGGGTGAATCGCACGTTCGGCACCGACCTGACGGTGGAGAAGATCCAGGGCGACATCTTCAAGGACTCCGGCACCGTCCAGGGCTACGCCGAGCGGGTGGCGAACAACGCGCTCGGCCTGTCCGCGAAGATCGTGGCCGGTTTGTTCGAGATGTTCACCATCGCGCTGTTCACCTTCTACTTCACCGCCGAGGGCCCGCGGATGCGCCGCGCGGTGTGCTCGCTGCTGCCGCCGGAGCGGCAGGCCGAGGTGCTGCGCGGGTGGGAGATCGCGATCGACAAGACCGGCGGATATCTGTATTCGCGTGCCGCGCTCGCGCTGATCTCGGCGTTCGCGCACTACATCGCCTTCCTGGTGCTCGAGGTGCCGTACGCGGTCCCGCTGGCGTTGTGGGTCGGGCTGATCTCGCAGTTCGTGCCGACCGTGGGCACCTATATCGCGATCGTGTTGCCCGCGTTGATCGCGTTGACGGTGAGCCCGTTGACCTCGCTGTGGGTGGTGTTGTTCGCGACCGCCTACCAGCAGTTCGAGAACTACCTGCTGCATCCGCGGATCACCGCCCGCACGGTGGAGATCCACCCGGCGCTCGCGTTCGGCGCGGTGATCGGCGGCGCCGCGCTGTTGGGCGCGGTGGGCGCGTTGATCGCGATCCCGCTCGCGGCCACAGGACAGACCTTCGTGGGCAGCTATCTGCACCGCTACGAGATCCCCGAGCATCGACTGACGCCGGACGAGAGTCGGCCCCCGCGCGGCCCGGGGCCGCTCACCCGGATGTGGCGGCGCGTGCGGGACGAGCACGGTCGCGCGGACCGTCAGGACCAGAAGCGGAACAACCGGTAGCCGTCGCTCGCCAGGAACGGCGACACGTCCAGCGCGTCGGTGACGTGGTCGATCACGTCGTAGAACCAGCCGTTGACCGACGGCGACCACAACAGTGCGAACAGGAACAGGATCGCGTAGGGCGCGTACGGCGCGATCGCCCGGCGGAAGTCGTACGGCAACCAGGGCTCGATCACCCCGTAGCCGTCCAGGCCGGGCACCGGCAGCAGGTTGAGCACCGCCGCGATCACCTGGAGCTGGATCAGGAACGAGAACGCGGCGGTGAAGGTAGGGCTCGCGCCGTCCACCGCGCCGGAGGACAGCAGCAGTGCGAGGACGATCGCCAGCACCGCGTTGGTCAGCGGTCCGACCGCCGACACCAGGCTGTTGCGCGCCCGACCCCGGATCGCCGAACGATCCAGGTAGACCGCGCCGCCGCTGAGCGGGATGCCGCCGAGCAGCACGAAGATCGTCGGCAGGATGAAGGACAACAGCGGATCGCTGTACTTGAGCGGGTCCAGGGTCAGGTAGCCCTTGCCCACCACGCTGTGGTCGCCCGAGCGCAACGCGGCGAACGCGTGCGCGAACTCGTGCAGGCACAACGACACCAACCAGCCGGACATCACCAGCAGGAAGACCCCGGTCCGGGTGGCCGCCTCCGAGGTGCCGTCGTCGTGCCACGTGTACCAGGTCGACGCGGCGCAGACCGCGACTATCGCGAGGAAGATCGGGCTCGGCCGCACGTGGCGCAGCGAGCCGGCCGCCGGGCGGCGACCGTAATCTCCGTAGGGGTGCGTCACGAACTGCTCCAGATGCGCGGAAGGGCCGTACGACCGGGAGTTCGATCGTACGGCCCGCCGGGACACTCAGTGGAAGGTGTGTTCCGGGCCCGGGTAGACGCCGCCCACCACTTCGCCCGCGAACGCCTTCGCCGCGTCGCCGAGCGTTGCGCGCAGGTCGACGTACTGCTTGACGAACTTGGCCGTGTGGCCGGTGGTCATGCCGGCCATGTCGGTCCACACCAGCACCTGGGCGTCACAGCGCACGCCCGCGCCGATGCCGACGGTGGGGATGTCCAGCAGGTCGGTCACGCGCGCGGCCAGTTCCTCCGGCACACACTCCAGGACCACCGCGAACGCGCCCGCGGCCTGCATCGTCTTGGCGTCCGCGATCAACTGCTCGGCGCTCTCCGCGTCCCGGCCCTGCACCCGGTAGCCGCCGAAGGCGTGCACCGACTGCGGGGTGAGCCCGAGGTGGGCCATCACCGGCACGCCCGCGGCCACCAGTGCCTCGACCTGGCGGGCCGAACGTTGCCCACCCTCCAGCTTGACCGCGCCGGCGCCGGCCTCCTTGAGCAGCCGCACGCCGTTGCGCAGGGCCTGCTCGGGGGATTCCTGGTACGAGCCGAACGGCAGGTCGGCCACCACCAGCGCGCGTCGGGTGCCGCGCACGACCGCGGCGGTGAGCATCACCAACTGGTCCATCGTGACCGGCACGGTGTTCTCGTAGCCGAGGTGGTTGTTGCCGGCCGAGTCGCCGACCAGGAGGACCGGGATGCCCGCGTCGTCGAATACCGAGGCGATCATCGCGTCGTACGCGGTCAGCATCGGCCAGCGCTCGCCGGCCTGCTTCGCACGGGCGAGGTCGCGCACGGTGACCCGGCGCCCGGTGCCCTCTCCGCCGTACAGGGTCAGTCCCGGACCCTCGGTCGAAGCGGCTATCGACTGTGCGGAGTTGTTGCTGGACATGGTGTTCTCCCGACTCGAGGCGCTCGGACGGCGTCCCCGGACAACGCCATGGTGACACGCGCCGTAACAGGACAACAGGGGAGTCCCGCGCCGGATTCCGCGTGATCGCCGGGTCCGACATTTGCCGAGGCTTTGCAATACGAGACGGTCTCGTTTCGTAAAGTGCCCCTAGCCTGTGAGGCAACCCATACAAGTCATACGTGCACGACGAATCGAGCTTCACCCGTGACTTCAGCGAACGTTCCCCCCACCCGTACGGTCGACGAGCACATACATCGGCGCCGCTGGGCCATCCTCGGCGTGCTGGTGATCAGCCTGCTGGTCGTCGTTCTCGACAACTCGATCCTCAACGTCGCGATCAAGACGATCGCCGACCCGGACAAGGGCCTGGGCGCCACCCAGAGCGAGCTCCAGTGGGCGATCAACTCCTACACCCTGGTGTTCGCCGGCCTGTTGTTCACCGCGGGCATCCTGGGCGACCGCTTCGGTCGCAAGCGCACCCTGCTGTTCGGCATGGTGGTCTTCGGCCTGGCCTCGCTGCTCTCCGCGTACTCGCAAAGCCCCGAGCAGCTGATCGCCGCCCGCGCGGTGATGGGCTTCGGCGGCGCGTTCGTGATGCCCGCCACCCTGTCCATCATCAGCAACGTCTTCGAGCCGCAGGAGCGCGCCAAGGCGATCGGCATCTGGTCCGGCGCGGTCGGTCTGGCGATCGCGATCGGCCCGATCACCGGCGGCGTGCTGCTCGACCACTTCTGGTGGGGCTCGGTCTTCCTGATCAACGTCCCGATCGTGCTGGTCGGCATCGTGGCGATGTTGCTCCTGGTGCCGGACTCGCGCGATCCCAAGCCCGGCCGGCTCGACCCGATCGGGGTCGTGTTGTCCATCGCGGGTCTGGTCTCGCTGGTCTACGGCATCATCCGCGGCGGCGACGCGGGTTGGGGGAGCGCGGAGGTGCTCGGCACCATCGTGCTCGGTCTGCTGGTCCTCGGCTTCTTCGTGTGGTTCGAAAAGCGCAGCGACCACCCGGCCCTGGACGTCAAGTTCTTCCGCGACCCGGCCTTCTCCGCCGCGGCCGGTGCGATCGGCCTGGTCTTCTTCGCGCTCATGGGCGTGACCTTCTTCATGGCCTTCTACCTGCAGAGCGTGCGCGGCTACACCCCGCTGCAGACCGGTCTGCTGCTGCTCCCGCTGGCGATCGCGCAGCTGATGTTCTCGGCGCGCAGTTCGGGAATGGTCAAGCGGTTCGGCGTGCGCGCGGTCACCACCGGCGGCATGCTCGTGGTCGGCCTGAGCTTCCTGTCCTTCCTGTGGATGGATCGCACCTCGCCGATCTGGATCCTGTGCGTGGTGTTCTTCTTCCAGGGCGCCGGCATGGCGCACGTGATGCCGCCGGCCACCAACTCGATCATGTCCTCGCTGCCGCGCGAGAAGGCCGGCGCCGGTTCCGCGGTCAGCAACACCGTGCGTCAGGTCGGCGGCGCGCTCGGCGTGGCGATCCTGGGCTCGGTGTTGTCCTCGGTCTATCGGGACCGGATCTCCGGCGACCTGGACAAGCTGCCGCCGAACGTGCCCAAGGGTCCGGCCGGCGACTCGGTCGAGGCGACCCTCTCGGTGGCCGGTCGACTCGGCGACAAGGGGGCGGCGCTCGTGGATCCGGCCAAGGACGGTTTCATCGAGGCCATGCACGCGGCCTCCATCGGATCCGCCGTGGTGGGTCTGATCGGCGCGGTCGTGGTGTTCCTGTGGATGCCGCGCCCCGCGGCCGGGCAGACTGCCCCCGAGGCGGGCCGAGCCGATTCGTCCGCCGAGGAACAGCGCTCCGCGAAGGTCTGACATGCAGCCTGCGACATCCGAAACAACGACCGATCCCCTGGTCGACCCCATGGCCGACCCCGGTACGGCGGACAAGCCGCGCCGGGGTCGGCCGCGCAGCGAGGAGGCCGAACGGGCGATTTTGGAGGCCACCCTTCGCCTGCTCGACGAGCACCGCAGCATCGCCGCCATCTCGGTCGAGGCGGTGGCCCAGGAGGCGGGGGTGGGCAAGGCCACCATCTACCGCCGCTGGCCGGGGAAGGAGGCGCTGATCGTCGCGGCGGTCGAGGCCGCGGAGGCGCTGCCGGCGGTGCTGACGGGCCGGTCGCTGCGCGAGGACCTGGTGCTGGTGCTGGAGAACATGCGCCTGCAGGCGATCGACAAGCGCGGCGACGGGCTGATGGGCATGGTCACGGGCGAGATGCGCAGGCATCCGGAGTTGTCCCGGCGCTATCACGAGGTGGTCGTGGAGAAGCGCCGGGCGATTTTGCGCGGGCTGTTGCAGCGCGGCGTCGATTCCGGCGAGTTGCGGGCCGACCTGCCGGTGGAGGTCCTGATGGACCTGGTCACGGGGCCCATACTGGTACGCAAGCTCGTCCGGGAGAACGCAAGTCTGGAGCCGGAGCTGCCGGGCCAGATCGCGGACGCGCTGCTCGGCGGGATTCGCGCTCGCTCCTGAGCCCATAGGGAACCTATCGGCCGCTTTCCGGCGTCCGTTTCGACGTAGGCGACGTTTTGTTCGTACGTTGACGCGGACACAGTCGGGACTCGTACCTGGGACTTCAGGAGGCAGCATGACGTGGCCCACCACGACGGACACCGGAGCCGAGCCGCAACCGGCCGGCGACGGGAGTCCGCGGCGCGGGTCGCGATGGTCGTGGGAGCGGATCCGCGAGGACGCGGTGCGGATCTGGCGCACCCCGCCGTGGCGCCGCGGCCGGGTGATCGCGGTGTTCGCGGTCCTGGCCACCCTCCCGCTCGCGTTCCACCGGCTGGTGCCCAACACGCCGGGCAACTGGGGCAGCTTCGTGGAGACCTTCCTGCCCTGGGGCGGCCTGGTGATCCCGGTGCTGCTGGCCTGCGCGGCGATTCGTCGCTCGTGGACCGCGGTCGCCGCGACCATGCTGCCGATCCTGGTCTGGGTGACCATGTTCGGCGGCTTCTTCCTGCCCGGTCGCGGCGGCGGCCCGCACGACCTGCGGGTGGTCAGCCACAACGTCAACGCGGGCAACCCGGACCCGGCCGGCACCGCCCGCTCGCTGCTGGGCGCGAACGCGGACGTCATCGCGCTGGAGGAACTGCCCGAGGGCGCCTGGAAGTTGTACAACGCGGTGCTCAAGGACCGATACCCGAATGTGCAGCACGAGGGCACGGTCGCGGTGTGGACCACGGCCCGCTTCCCGATGAGCAAGGCCGAGGCGGTCGACGTCGGGATGGGTTTCACCCGCGCGCTGCGCACGGTGATCACGACGCCCAAGGGCGACGTCCCGTTCTACGCCGTGCACCTGGCGTCGGTGCGCTTCGGCCCGAGCGGCTTCACCGTCGGCGATCGCAACCGCACGATCGATCGACTCGCCCAGGCGCTCGCGGTGGAGACCGCGCCGCACGTGGTGTTGGCCGGCGACCTGAACGGGACCACCGACGACCGCGCGCTGCGACCGGTCACCCGCTTCCTGGCGGACGCGCAGGACTCGGCCGGCACCGGGATGGGCTTCACCTGGCCCGAGTCGTTCCCGATGGCCGCGATCGACCACATCATGTACCGCGGGATGGCCGCCGCGGACGCCAAGGTGCTGGGCAGCACGTCGAGCGACCACATGCCGGTCCAGGCGGACCTGCGCCTGCGCTGAGCCGACACGAGCAGGGCCCGACCGCCGTCGGCCGGGCCCTGCCGGTTTGTCCGCCGCCCGCCCGGTCCGGGGTCGGCGCCGTGCTCAGCCGCTCTCGCGCCACCGGTTGGTGATCGGCAGCCGCCGGTCCCGGCCGAACGCCTTGAGCGAGATCTTGGTGCCCGGCGGATACTGCCGACGCTTGTACTCGGCGGTGTCCACCAGCTTGAGGACGCGGTCCACCATCGCCGGCTCGAAACCCGCGGCCACGATCTCGTCGCGACCGATGTCCCGCTCGACGTAGTCGTCCAGGATGTCGTCGAGCAGTTCGTACGGCGGCAGCGAGTCGCTGTCGACCTGGCCCGGGCTCAACTCGGCGCTCGGCGGCTTGGTGATCGAGTTCTCCGGGATCGGGGCGGGCTCGCCGCGCCGCTCGGCCTCCGCGTTGCGCCACCGCGCCAACCGCCACACCACGGTCTTGGGCACGTCCTTGATCGGCGCGAAACCGCCCACCGCGTCGCCGTAGAGGGTGGAGTATCCGCAGGCCAGTTCGCTCTTGTTGCCGGTGGCCAGGACCAGATGGCCCTCCTGGTTGGACAGGCCCATCAAGGTGGTGCCGCGCACCCGCGCCTGGAGGTTCTCCTCGGCCGGACCGGTCAGCGCGAGCGCGTTCAGGTAGGCGTCCACCATCGGCGCGATCGGGATTCGGCGATGGTCGAGCCCGATGCGTTCGGCGCTGTCGGCCGCGTCCGTCTCGGAGTGCGCGGAGGAGTAGCTGCTCGGCATCGAGATGCCGTGGACGTTGGGGCCGCCCACCGCGTCGGCCGCGATCGCCGCGACCAGGGCCGAGTCGATCCCGCCGGACAGGCCCAACAACACCGATTCGAAGCCGTTCTTGACCACGTAGTCGCGCAGCCCCAGGACCAGCGCGCCGTAGATCTCCGCGTCGTCCGACAGGGCGGGGGCGATCGAGGGCTCGACGGCGGGCGCGGGCACCGGCGCGGCGTGCTCGGTGACGATCACCTGCCGGATGGTCAGGCCGTCGGCCACCACGTCGCCCGTGCCGTACACGCTGTCGTCCACGGTGTGCTCGGGCAGCTCCAGGTCGGCGATCAGCAACTCCTCGCGGAACCGCGCGGCGCGCGAGAGCACCCGTCCCTCGGCGTCCACGATCAGCGAGTCGCCGTCGAAGACCAGCTCGTCCTGGCCGCCGAAGGCGTTGACGTAGGCGAGGGCGCAGTCGGCCTCGCGGGCGCGGCGGCGGACCAGTTCCAGGCGCGAGTCGTCCTTGCTCAGCTCGTACGGCGAGGCGTTGATCGACAGCAGCAGGCCGACCCGCGCGGCGCGCGCGGCGGCCACCGGGCCGCCCTCCTGCCACAGGTCCTCGCAGACGGCGATCGCGATGTCGACCCCGCCGATTTGGACGACCAGGAGCCCATCGCCGGGGACGAAGTAGCGGTATTCGTCGAAGACGCCGTAGTTGGGCAGGTGGTGCTTGGCCGAGCGGGCCACGATCCGGCCGCCGTGCAGCACCGCGACCGCGTTCTGCGGCGCCCCGGCCGGGCGGCCCAGCCGCGGTGTGGACATGTCGCAGCGGTCGAGGTGGCCCACCACGACGGTCACCTCGCCCAGCCCCTCGGCGGCCAGGCGGGCCGCGAGCGCCTCCAGCGCGCGTCGCGACGCCTGGACGAAGGACGAGCGCAGGGCCAGGTCCTCGACCGGGTATCCGGTGAGTGCCATCTCCGGGAAGGCGACGAGCGACGCGCCGCGGTCGGCCGCCGACCGGGTGCGGCCGAGGATCAGTTCGGCGTTGCCTTCGAGGTCGCCGACCGTGGGGTTGATCTGGGCGAGGGCGATGCGAATCCGGGTCACCCGATGCAATGTACCCGACCTTGACGTCAAAGTGACGAATAAGCCGTGAGTGTCGACGCCGCGCCGCGCGGACCCCCACCCAGGGTGCCGTGGCGGCTGCTCGGCCGGCCGGAAAACCGCAGGCGAACGGCGGGCGAAAGACGTTTGTTCGAGCAGGCCCGGGGCTCGGCGGCAACGCACTCGGGCGATACCCTGGACACCGTTGAGCACCGGGCCTCGACGGCTCGCCCGACGGAATTCCCGAAGGCTGCGATGCCGCGCGAAGAAGGTATCCCGCAGGTCGCCCATGGAGCGGTTCTCGGGGTACAGGACCACGGGAGCCACGCGAGCACCACGCCACCCGTGCGCGAGTCCGGGGGCAACGCAAAGGGTACGTAATGTGCCCGAAACCCTGGAGCGGGATACTCGTGTGCCCGCAGTGCCCCTGCCGATCGCTCACAGGCCGTCCGACCTGCAAGGATAGGGAATTATGGATAAGCAGCAGGAGTTCGTGCTCCGCACCCTCGAGGAGCGCGACATCCGGTTCGTGCGGCTGTGGTTCACCGATGTGCTCGGCTTCCTGAAGTCGGTCGCGGTGGCTCCGGCCGAGCTGGAGCAGGCCTTCGCGGAAGGCATCGGCTTCGACGGCTCGGCGATCGAGGGATTCGCGCGCGTACACGAGTCCGACATGCTCGCGAAGCCGGATCCGGCCACGTTCCAGATCCTGCCGTGGCGGGCCGAGGCACCCGGCACCGCGCGGATGTTCTGCGACATCCTGATGCCCGACGGCTCGCCGTCCTTCGCGGACCCGCGCTACGTGCTCAAGCGCACCCTGGAGCGGGCGTCGGAGAAGGGTTTCACCTTCTACACGCACCCCGAGATCGAGTTCTTCCTGTTCAAGGAGAAGCCGGTCGACGGGCGCCCGCCGACCCCGGTGGACCACAGCGGCTACTTCGACCACACCCCGCAGCCGGTCGGCCAGGACTTCCGTCGGCAGGCGATCACGATGCTCGAGAACATGGGCATCTCGGTCGAGTTCAGCCACCACGAGGGCGCGCCGGGTCAGCAGGAGATCGACCTGCGCTACGCGGACGCGCTGAGCACGGCGGACAACATCATGACCTTCCGCCTGGTGGTCAAGGAGGTCGCGCTGGAGCAGGGCGTGCACGCGTCCTTCATGCCCAAGCCGTTCTCCGAGCACCCCGGCTCCGGCATGCACACCCACCTGTCGCTGTTCGAGGGCGACCGCAACGCGTTCTACGAGGCCGGCGCGGAGTACCAGCTCTCCAAGATCGGCCGCTCGTTCATCGCGGGCCTGCTCATGCACGCGGGCGAGATGGCCGCGATCACCAACCAGTGGGTCAACTCCTACAAGCGGCTGTGGGGCGCGTCGGCGCGCACCGCGGGCATGGGCGGCGAGGCCCCCTCCTACATCTGCTGGGGCCACAACAACCGCTCCGCCCTGGTGCGGGTGCCGATGTACAAGCCCACCAAGGGGCAGTCCACCCGGATCGAGGTGCGCCAGATCGACTCGGCGTGCAACCCCTACCTGGCCTACGCCGTGCTGCTCGGCGCCGGGCTCAAGGGCGTCGAGGAGGGCTACGAACTGCCCCCCGGCGCCGAGGACGACGTGTGGGCGCTGACCGACGCCGAGCGGCGCGCGCTGGGCATCGCGCCGCTGCCGCAGAACCTGGCCGAGGCGATCGCGCTGATGGAACGCAGCGAACTGCTGCCGGAGATCCTCGGCGAGCACGTCTTCGAGTTCTTCCTGCGCAACAAGCGGCACGAGTGGGAGGAGTACCGCCAGCAGGTGACTCCCTTCGAGCTCAAGCGCTACCTGCCGGTGCTCTGAGCGCATCCGGCGCCGGCGCGCGAGCGCCACGCGAACGGCCCGACCCCGGTGCGGGGTCGGGCCGTTCGTGCTCGGGCGGCGCGCGGGTGCTCACCTCATCGGCGGGCCCAGCAGTTCCAGGATGTAGCGGACGTAGGCGTCCTTGTCCTCGCCCTGGGGCAGCAGTTGCGGCGCACCCCGGCGGATCAGCGCGATGCCGACGGTCATCGTCAGCGCGGTCAGCGCGTGCCGGTAGGCGGCGTCCGCGGGCAGGCCGAGTTCCTCGGTGAGGCGGGCGCCGAACTCCAGCCGGCGCCGGGTGACCTGTTCCAGGATCGGGCCCACCACCGGGTGCTCGGCGTGGATCAGCAGCGTCGTGGTGATGTCCGCGCCGCTGGGCGCGGTGAACGCGTACTCGGTGAGTCGGCGCCCGCGTTCGACCGGGTCCTCGATGCGTTCGGCCGCCGCCATCAGCTCCTCGGACTCGGCCACCCAGCGCTCCAGCGCGGCCTGGATGAGCGAGTCGCGATCCTTGAAATGCCAGTAGAAGCTGCCCTTGGTGGTGCCGAGGCTCTCCGCGAGGGGTTCCACCGCGACCGCACCCAGACCGCCCCCTCGCATCGCTTCCAGGGCCGCCCGAGCCCAGTCCTCTCGGCTGAGGGTGCGGCGGCCGGGGCGAGCGGGCCGTTCCGGTTCGTCGTCTGATTGAACCCTCTCCGAGGGAACACCGTTGCGCATGACACCTACGCTAACGTAGGGTGACGTCCCGTACGGTGGCGTATGGCAGTTCGTTGCTACGGAGGCCTCTTCGGGCCGTGGGACGGACGGCTCGCAGAGCGGAACTGTCGTCCGCCGCCGGGCGAGGGCGCGCCGCATTCGAAATTCGCCGCGGTCGGGGGGCTCGGCGAGTCCCGTGCGGCGCGTCCACATTCCCAGTTCCGTTCTTGATCGATCAGCCGTTTGACCGGATACGCTCGGCCGGTGACCCCTGTGGATCAGCCCCGCGAACCGGCGGCCACCGACGGGCGCCTGGTCCGGCTCGGCTTCACCGACATCGCCGCCGCCGCACGCAACCTGCGCGACCCGGCACTGCTCGGCGCCGGGGAGGACTCGCTCTTCCTGGACGCGCTCGCCGCCACCGCCGACCCCGACCTCGCACTGCTCGGTCTGGTCCGACTGGCCGAGGCCGCCGCCGACCGCTCCGTCCTGTTGTCCACGCTCGCCTCGGCGAAGCCCTTCCGGGACCGGATACTGGGCGTGCTGGGGGTGAGCGCGGCACTGGGCGACCACCTCGCGCGCCACCCCGACGACTGGCGCACGCTGGTCACCTACGACGTCCAGGACGCCCGACCCACGCCGGCCTACTTCCACGCCGTGCTCACCACCGCCACCGCCGGCCTGCGCGGCGACCCGGCGTTGGACGCGCTGCGGGTCGGCTACCGGCGCTGCCTGCTCTCGATCGCCGCCCGCGACGTGTGCGGCAGCGCCGACGAGCCGACGGTGGCCACCGAACTCGCCGACCTGGCCGGCGCCACCCTGGACGCCGCGCTCGACCTGGTCCGGCGCGAACACCCGGTCGAGGCCGAGCAGTGCCGCCTCGCGGTGATCGGCATGGGCAAGTGCGGCGGACGCGAACTCAACTACATCAGCGACGTGGACGTGGTCTTCGTCGCCGAGGCACCCCCCGGCGTGCCCGAGGGCGTCGCGGTCGCCGCGGCCAATCGGCTGGCCGGCGCGCTGATGCGGACCTGCTCGGCGACCACCGTCGAGGGCTCGATCTGGGAGGTGGACGCCAACCTGCGCCCGGAGGGCCGCAACGGCCCGCTCACCCGCACCCTGGCCAGCCACCTCGCCTACTACGAACGCTGGGCCAAGACCTGGGAGTTCCAGGCCCTGCTCAAGGCCCGCCCGGTGGCCGGCGACCCGGCGCTGGGCCGCAAGTACCTGGACAGCGTGTCCCCGCTGGTGTGGACCGCCGCCCGCCGGGAGAACTTCGTCGCCGACGTGCAGGCGATGCGCCGCCGTGTCGTGGACAGCATCCCCGCACGCGAGGTGGAGCGCGAGGTCAAGCTCGGGCCCGGCGGCCTGCGCGACATCGAGTTCGCGGTCCAGCTCCTGCAGTTGGTGCACGGCAAGTCCGACCCGGCGCTGCGCAGCGGCTCCACCCTGGACGCGCTCGCCGCGCTGTCCGCGGCCGGCTACGTGGGGCGCGACGACGGCGCCGCGCTGGACGCCGCGTACCGCTTCCTGCGCACGCTGGAGCACCGCATCCAGCTCTTCCGGCTGCGCCGCACCCACCTGATGCCCACCGACCCGGGCGAGCTGCGCCGGATCGGCCGCTCGATGGGCATGCGGGCGAACCCGGTGGGCGAGCTGGAGAAGGCGTGGAAGCAGCGCACGGTGGAGGTGCGCCGGCTGCACGAGAAGTTGTTCTACCGGCCGCTCCTGGACGCGGTCGCCCGACTCAAGGCGGGCGAGCAGCGGCTGACCCCGGAGGCCGCGCGGGCCCGCTTCGAGGCGCTGGGATACGCCGACCCGGCCGCCGCGCTGCGCCACCTGGAGGCGCTCGCGTCCGGGGTCAGCCGGCGCGCCTCGATCCAGCGCACGCTGCTGCCGGTGATGCTGAGCTGGTTCGCCGACTCGGCGGATCCGGACGCCGGGCTGTTGGCGTTTCGCCAGGTCTCCGACGCGCTCGGCAACACGCACTGGTATCTGCGTCTGCTGCGCGACTCGGGGGCGGGGTCGTCGGGGGCGGCGGCGGAGTACATGGCGCGGGTGCTCGCCTCCGGGCGACTGGCGCCGGACCTGCTGCTGCGCGCACCCGAGGCGGTCGCGATCCTGGGCGATCCGGACGGGCTTCGGCCGCGCTCGCGGGCCGTGCTGGAGACCGAGATCCTGGCCGCGGTGGGGCGGGCGCCGGGGCCGGAGAGCGCGGTGCAGGCGGCGCGCAGCGTGCGTCGACGCGAGCTGTTCCGGATCGTCGCGGCCGACGTGCTGGGCCGGCTGGACGTGGACGCCATCGGCAAGGCGCTCACCGATGTCAACGCGGCGACGCTGACCGGCGCGCTCCGGGCCGCGATCGACATGTGCGAGCGCGGCACGGGACCGATCCCGACCCGGATCGCGATCATCGCGATGGGCCGGTTCGGCGGCTACGAGCAGGGCTACGGCAGCGACGCGGACGTGATGTTCGTGCACGAGCCGATCGAGGGCGCGCCCGAGGAGGCGGCGACCAAGGCGGCGCACAGCGTGTGCAACGAGGTGCGCCGCCTGTTGCAGATCCCGTCCACGGATCCGCCGCTGTTGATCGACGCCGACCTGCGGCCCGAGGGGCGGCAGGGCCCGCTGGTGCGCACGCTGGCGTCCTACCGCGCCTACTACGAGCGCTGGTCCAAGTTGTGGGAGAGCCAGGCGCTGCTGCGTGCCGACTTCACGTCCGGCGACGCCGAGCTGGGCCGACGGTTCCTGGCGATGGTCGACCCGCTGCGTCACCCGTGGGGCGGGATCGACGACACCCAGGTGCGGGAGATCCGCCGGATGAAGGCCCGGATCGAGTCCGAGCGGCTGCCGCGCGGCGCCGACCCGACCACGCACACCAAGCTCGGGCGCGGCGGCTTGGCCGACGTGGAGTGGGTGGTGCAGCTCTTGCAGTTGCGGCACGCGCACGCGGTGCCCGAGTTGCGGGTGACCGGCACTCGGCAGGGGCTCGTGGCAGCCCGGGACGCGGGTCTGCTCGACCGGCACGACGCGCAGATCCTGGACGACGCGTGGGTCGAGGCCACCCGGGTGCGCAACGCGGTGATGATCGTGCGCGGCCGGTCCTCGGACAGCTTCCCGACCGATGTGCGCGAGCTGGGCGGGGTGGCCCGGCTGTTGGGTCACCCGTCGGACGAGACCGGCAGCCTGATCGAGGAGTATCGGCGGGTGACCCGGCTCGCCCGGGTCGTGGTGGAGCGGGTGTTCTACGGGGAGGACGAGACTTCGACGGGCTCGCGCTGAGGTCGCTCGCGTCGCCGGTCGTCGTCCTCGTCCCGGCCCGCGCCCGCACCGGTGGGCACACGGTCGGGCTCGGCGGGTCGATCCCCGGGCCCGGCGTCCGCGCGCGGGTCGTCCGGTGGGTACTGCGGGAAGCGGTACGCGGAGCGCCCGTTCAGCAGGCACTGCAGGCCGAAGGCCGCGGCCAGGGTGATCCAGCCGCCGACCGCGTCGAGCACGAAGTGGTTGCCGGTCGCCACGATCACGAACAGGGTCGCGATCGGGTACAACACCCCGAGCACCTTGACCCACATCGGACGGGCGAACATCACGATCGCCATCGCGCACCAGGTCGACCAGCCGATGTGCATCGACGGCATCGCGGCGTACTGGTTGGAGACGTTCTTCATGTCCCCGGACGCCATCGAGCCCCACGTGTGGTGGACCAGGACGGTGTCGATGTAGCCCGCGCCCGGCAACAATCGGGGCGGGGCCAACGCGAAGAAGAAGTATCCGAACAGCGCCAGGCCGGTGGTCAGGAACAACACCGTACGCACGGCTCGGTAGCGGCCGGGATGTCGGTGGAAGAGCCACACCAGGACACCGATGGTCACCACGAAGTGCAACGTCGCGTAGTAGTAGTTCATCGACACGATCAACCAGGTGACGCCGTTGACCGCGTGGTTGACGCTGTGTTCGATGTCGATGTGCAGCGCCTGCTCGACATCGAGCAACTGTCGGGCGCGGTGCACGGCCAGGTGTTCGCGCTCGGGCACCGCGTTGCGAATCAGCGAGTAGACCCAGTAGCTCAACGCGATCAACGCGAGTTCGACCACGAATCTGGGCCGGCGCGGCGTGCTCAGATAGGCACGCAATCGGGTCTTCGTGGGGACTGGCTGCATGGTTGTCCGTCCGGCTTCGTCGGTCACCCGTCGCCCCGACGGCGGCATGGTCTCTCGGCTCGGATTGCCCCCCATGGGTCAAGTCTGCCAGAGCCCATGCTTTCGCCGATCACCCCGTAGGGCCATCCGAGGGCGATCTTCTCCCACCCCGGGGGGAGGTATCGGGACGTATCGCGATGGGCTCGGGCAGGCGTTCGGGCGGGTCGGCGGGCGTGCGGTGGGGTGCGTCGCGGTGCGGGACGGGGACGCGTCGGTGCCGCCCCCTCGGATTCGTCGAGAGGGCGGCGCCGCGTGTCGTGGACGGGGTCCGGCCGGCGGTTTCGCCGGTGGGTCGGGGGTCAGGGGGTCGGGAGGGACTCGGCCGGACGGTCGGTGGAGGTCGTGGTCGGCGCGGGTGTGCGCCCTCGCAGGGTGACGGCGGCGATCAGGGCGCCGGCGGCGGCGATCCCGGCGGCACCGAGGAACGCGGCGGAGAAGCCGTCGGTGAGCGCGGCGGGGTTGCCGATCTCCCGGGAGCCGTGCGCGGCGGCGACGGCGGTCATCGCGGCCAGGCCCAGGGCGGAGCCGATCTGGTAGCTGGTGTTGACGATGCCGGAGGCGAGGCCGCCCTCCTCGGGACGGGCGCTGGAGATGGCGGTGCCGAGGGAGGGGATGAACGCGAGGGCCATGCCGGCGGCGGCGAGCAGGGAGGCGGGCAGGACGTCGACCCAGTAGTTGCCGTCGGAGCGGACGAAGGACAGCCACAACATGCCGCCGGCGAGCGCGGCGAGGCCGGTGACCACGAGCGGGGAGGGGCCGAAGCGGGCGATCAGACGCGGCGCGAGCACGATCATCATCACCATGATGGCGACGGTCATCGGCAGCAGCGCGGAGCCGGAGGCGAAGGCGCCCAGGCCGAGGACCTCCTGGAGGTAGAGGTTGAGGAAGAACCACATCGGGATCCAGGCGCCCGCCATCAACAACTGGGCGAGGTTGGCACCGGCCAGGCCCGGCGTGCGCAGGATGCGCAGCGGCATCAGCGGCTCGGCCCGCTTGCCCTGGAGCAGCAGGAACAGCGCGATGAGGGCGACACCGGCGGCGAGGACGAGGAGCGTCTCGGCCGAGGCCCAGCCGGTCTCGGGGGCCCGGACGACGGCGTAGACGGCGGCGCCGAGGCCGGCGGTGACGGTGATCGCGCCCAGGATGTCGACGCCGCCGCGACGGGCCGGGGCGTCGGGCATCAGCGCCGGGGTGGCGACGAGGGCGAGGATCGCGACCGGGATGTTGATGTAGAAGACCCACGGCCAACTGGCGTATTCGGTGATCAGGCCGCCCAGGAAGACGCCGGCCGTGCCGCCGGCGGGGGCCGCGGCGCCGTACAGCGCGAAGGCCTTGGTCAGCTCCTTGGGATTGCCGCCGAAGAGCATCATCAACAGGGTCAGCGCGGAGGGCGCGATGAGCGCGGCGCCGACGCCCTGGACGGCGCGCCCGGCGAGCTCGACCCAGACCTGGTCGGCCAGACCGGCGGCCAGCGAACCGACTCCCAGGACGGCCCAGCCGGTGCTGAACATGCGCTTGGCGCCGAACAGGTCGGACAGCCGCCCGCCGAGCAACAACAGCCCACCGAAGGCGACCACGTAGGCGTTGAACACCCAGGACAGGTTCTCCTGCGAGAACCCGAGATCGGTCCGCATCTCCGGCAGCGCCACACCGATGATCGACGTGTCCATGATGACCATGAACTGCGCCAGCGCAATGAGCGCCAACGCGGTCCAACGGCGTGGATTGGGTTGGACCTGCGACTGAGACATCCTGATCACTCCGTAGATACGCGTGGGGGGTATCGAGCGATCAGGAACATACCCTAGGGGGGTATCGATGCGCCAGAGGTCGGCCGAAATACCTCGGTGGGGTATGTGTTCGTCGGGCTGCGACGGCGAAAGGCCCTGCTCCCGCAGTCCGACGCGGGGGCAGGGCCCTTTCCGGGGTGGGCGAGTGGACGCGGTCGGTCAGCCGCCGATCCGGTGCAGGCCGAACGGCACGCCCTGGTCGTCGGTACACAGTGCGAACCGTCCGAAGCCCGGTTCCTCCGGGCGGGCATCCTCCGCGGTCCCGCCCAACTCGCGGACGAGCCGAACGCTCGCCTCGATGTCCTCCACCGCGAAGAACATCGTGACGGACGACGACGGGTCCTCGCCGTGCAGCCCGCCCCGCACGGTCGGCGTGGTGATCGAGACCTGGCCCGGCTCGCCGGTCGGTGGGAACTTCCAGTCGAACAGTCGGCCGAAGAAGGTTTGCGCCCGGAGCGGATCCGGGACGCCGATCTCGAAGAAGGTCGGCTCGCCGTGCATGACGACTCCCGCGTGTCGGTGAATGATTCCTCGACGGTAGGCGGGCGACTTGTCGTGGTCTTGGATATTTGGGCCGCCGGGCCGGCCCTCGGCGGCCCCGTCGAACCGCCGTCAGACGCCGGCGGCCATGGCCGCGCCCGAGGCGTCGCCGGCCAGGCCGCCGAGGAACGCGGTCGGCGTGCAGCCGGCGTACTCCTTGAACTCGCGATTGAGGTGGGCCTGGTCGTAGTACCCGCAGCGGATCGCCACCTCGGCGAGCGATCGCACCTCGGGCCGACGGAGCAGGTCGACGGCGTGCTCGAACCGCACCAGATTGGCCATCGCCTTCGGTGGCAACCCGATCTCGGCCCGGAACCGTTGGGCCAGGCGTTTGCGACTCCAGCCGGTCTGCTCGTGCAACAGGCCGATCCCGAGATCGCCCCGGCGATCGGTCACCCGGCGCCACGACCCGGCCAACACCGGATCGGCGCCGTGTCCCCGCTCGGCCCGCGCGCCCAGGGCCGCCTCGACGCGCTCGAACCGCTCCGCCCACCCCGAGTCCCCGCGCAGCCGCTCGACCAGCTCGCCCGTACCCGGCCAAAGCTCGGCCACGTCCACCACCTGTTCGGCCAACTCGCTCGCCGGTACGTCGAAGAGCACTCCCGCCGCCAACGGCGAGAGTCGCACCTCCAGGACGCGCTGACTGCCGGCGTGCGCCGCCTCGACCCCTCCCCGCCCGACCCCCACCAACGCCGCCTCGGCCGCGGGGCCGCCGCGCCCGCCCCGCAACAACGAGAGCGGCCCGCCGAGGCCGATCAACAACACCAGCACCGGCGCCGGCAACTCGTGCCGCACGATCGGCCCGCCCAGCGACTCGCAGAACCCGCCATAGCCGACCACCAGCCCGTCGAGCCCGCGCCGCGGGTGCCCGACGGCGGCCTCCCAGCGCCCGCCCGGGCCACTCCCACGCCGAATCCCACCGAAGCTCACCACCCCTCCAGTCTCGCGCGCCGGGGCGAGGGGCCCGAGGCGAGCTCGCGGGCGCGGGTGCGGTGGGGCGGTTCGGCGACGGACCCGCGACCGGCTCGGGTGGGATCTCCCCGACGGGGGCGCTCCGCGTCTCGCGTACGGCGCTCGTGATCCGGTGCCGCGGCCCGCCGGGTCGCCGTGCGCTGCGACCGCCGCCGGGCGGCCCACCCGCACTCGCCGAGAGCCCCCACCCCTTGTTCGACTCCGGGCCAACTCCCGTGTGGGGCAAGGCGCGTTCGGTGAATTCCGTGGGTATGACCTGTAGGCGACGAAACCGACTCCGCGGCGCCTGCGGCCGTGGGCAGGGGGACGGGAGGACGACCGTGGTGGACGTGCGTCGAACCGAGGTGATCGTGGTGGGGGCGGGGCTGGCCGGGTTGAGCGCGGCGCGGACGGTGGCGGCGGCGGGGGTTCCGGTGACCGTGCTGGAGGCCGCGGAACGGCCCGGCGGGCGGGTGCGCACCGATCTGGTGGACGGATTCCGGATCGACCGCGGCTTCCAGTCGCTGACCACCTCGTGGCCTCAGGTGAACCGGCAACTGGACGTCGTCGCCCTCGGGTTGCGTTCGTTCCAGGCCGGTGTGCTGCTCCACGAGGACGGCCGCACCCAGCGGGTGGGCGATGTCCGCCGGGTGCGGGACGCGCTCGGCGGGCTGCGCAACGGCAACGGCACCGACCGGGCCCGGGTGGCCGCGCTGCTCGCCCGGGCCGCGTCCACGCCGGTGGCCCGGGTGATGAGCGCGCCCGAGGGGTGCATCGCCGACGCGCCCACGATGCGCGCGCTGCCGCCCGAACTGACCCGACGTACGCTGCGCCCACTGCTGGCCATGCTGTTGCACGATCCGGCGTTGTGTTCGTCCAGCCGATTCGCCGAGTTGATGCTGCGGTCGTTCCTGCGCGGCCGGGTGGCGCTGCCCGCGCGCGGCATGGCGGCGGTGCCGGCGCAACTCGCCGCCGGGTTGCCCGCCGGCGCGGTGCGTCACGGCGTGCGGGTGTTGTCCGTCTCGGCCGACCGGGTGCTCACCGACGTGGCGGGCGAGATCCGCGCCGGCGCGGTGATCGTGGCCACCGACCCGACCACCGCGGTGACCCTGCTGCCGGGCCTGCGGATGCCCGCGTTCCACCCGGTGACCACGCTGTACCACGTGACCCGCGAAGCCCCCCGACCCGACGCGTCACTGCTCGTGGAGGCCGACCCGCGCAGCCCGTTCGCGCACACCGCGGTGGTCACCCAGGTCGCGCCCACCTACGCGCCGGACCGGCGGGCGCTGATCGCCACCACCGTGCTGGGCCACGACGGCGCGGAGCCGACCAAGCTCGAACTCCGGGTCCGCGAACGCCTGGCCGTCGTTTACGACACGCCCACCACCGAGTGGGCACACCTGACCACCTGTCACATCGCGCGTGCCGTCCCGGTGGTCGAGCCCGGCCACAACTTCCGCCGCCCGGTCCGCCTGATCGGCGGCCTGTACGTCTGCGGCGACCATCGCGACTCCAGCTCCATCCAGGGCGCCCTGGCCTCGGGCCGCCGAGCCGCCCGGTCGGCCCTCCTGGACCTGGGCGTCCCGGCCGGCTGATTTGGGCCCGAACGCCCGAAGGCGGCAAGCACGGACCCGAGCCGGCCCGGGCACACCCGCGTCCCCACGCTCACGCGGTCCGCACGAAACACCCCGACCGCGCCTCGAACTCCCGTACCGCCGGCACGTCCCGATACGGCGCCAGCCGATGCGTGAACTCGCGCACGTAGTCCACCGCCCGCGACGACCGCAGGCCCTCCGCCTGCTCCGTCGCCTCCGCCTCGATCCGACACGCCTGTTCGACCTCGCCCAACTCCAACAACGCGGTGGCCAGGATCGTCTGGCAGAACAGCCGACTGCGGGTGTACTCGCTGCCGCGCAACAGCAGCGACCGCTCGGCGTACTCGCGAGCCTTGTCGTAGTCCTCCAGGTCCCGGTAGCAGTGCGCGTGGTCGTCGGTGAGCTGCGCCTCGTTCATGAACGCGACCCACTCCGGCTCCTCGTCGCCGGGCGCCACGCACTCCAACGCCTGCTCCGCGCGCAGCAGCGCCGCGCCGCACGCCCGCGCGTCCCCGAGCAGCCCGTGCCCGCGCGCCTCGACCGCGTGGAACAGCGCCCGGACCCGGGGCGTGGCCACCCCCGAGGCGCCCTGCTGGGCGACCCGCGCCAGTTGTACCGCCTCGCGCCCGTGGCCGAGGTAGACCGCCTGTCGGCTCATCGTGGACAACACGAAGCCGCCGAGCGCCCGATCCCCCGACGCCTGGGCCAGCCGCAACGCCTGCACGAAGTAGCGCTGCGCCATCCCGTGCACGCCCACGTCGTACGCCATCCAGCCGACCAACCGGGTGAGCGTGGCCGCCGCGCCGAACAGCGCGCTGCCGGTGCGCGAGTCGTAGGTCCCGCGCAGTATCGCGGTCACCTCCGTGTCCAGGTAGCGCACCAACGCCTGCCTGCCGTGCCCGCCGCCGAACGAGTTGTCCAACCGCCGGAACGCCTCGCCGACCGCACGCACCGCGGCCACGTCGCCCGGCCCGACCCGATCGCCGTCCTGCCGGGCCGGCCGCTCGTCGCCTGCGCCGATCAGCCAGTCCCGACTGGGCACCACCAGCGCCCCGGGCGTGAACGCGGCCTCCACCAGCGCGGATCGTTGCGCCGAGTCGGCCTGCCACATGCCCGTGACGATCTCGACCGCCTCGGGCGGCCCCGACGCGTATTCGAGCCCGGCGTAGTCCGGCCGGCATCCGGCCATGCCCAGGTCCTCGGCGCTGAGCTTGCGGCCGAGTCGCTGGGTGAAGACCTCGGCAAGCAGTATCGGCACGATCCCGCGCGGATGTTGGCCACGCAGCCAGCGCGCCACGGAGGTCTTGTCGTATCGCAGATCGATGCCCTGTTCCGCACCGAGTTGGTCAACGCGTCGGGCCAGACCGGCATGCGAGAAACCGGCTTCCTCGACAAGCGCCGCCAGCCGGTGATTGGGGCGCCGCTCGACCCTGGCTGCCATGGAGATGAACGCCTCCCGCTGGTGCGGTGGTTCGGTGTGGGTGGGTGATCGCGCGAGAATCTAGCGATTTCTGGAGCGCTACAACCCGAACGCTCGCAACAATGACCCTTTCGAGCTACCGGGGCCGGCCCGGCGGTCGGGTGGCGAATCCGGCGCGACGGCGGCCTGTCGTGGTCGAGTTCGGCAGAACCTGCCGAATCCTCGGGGCGGATGCGATGCGGCATCACCATCGATAGGTCTCTTGCGGTGCACGAAGCCGTGGTGGAACATGCGCGAGGCAGTTCACCCGATGGGGTGATCGACCCCCCGGCCGAAGCCCGATGTCCCGAGCCGGAACACCCGAACCGCACAACCGGAACCGAATCGGCCGCCGGCGAGTCGATTCGGGTGACCGAGTCGCGCAACCGGCCGGATCCGACCGACGACCCGTCCCGCGGCCCGCCCCTGCGGCCGCACCCACTCGAAGGAAGCGCACGCGTGACCCGGCAGCCCGACGACACCGCCCGCGGGATCGTGATCCCCCTGGCCGTGGTCGCACTCGTGTGCCTGCTGCTCACCAGTGGCGTCTTCCTGTTCTCCGGTTCGGGCGACGACAAGGGCGGCAAACGCGCGATTCCGAACGACCTGAACCTGCCGCTGCCCGCGCCCGCCTACCCGCTGCCCCGCACCGTCCCGACAAGCCCGGGCGCGACCTCGTCGCCGGGCGCGAGCCCGACCAGGTCGGCCGGGCGGTCACCGTCCGCCTCGGCGAGCGCGACCGCCGGTACCGGCCCCACGGCGGCCCGCTCCACCGCGCCGCCCGCCTCGATCGCCCCGTCCGTCCCGGCACCGCCGGCCACCACCGGCCCCAAGGACATCTCCGTCGACGCCCGGGTGACCGATTCCGGTTGGGGTGTCGACGGCACGGTGGTCATCACCAACCGCACCACACGACCGCTGCCCGCCTGGGACCTGACCCTCACCACGTCCGGCCGACAGAGCGGCTTCACCATGTTGTGGGGCGAGGGCATGCGCACGAGCACCGATCGCGGGGTCGCCACCGCGCGCGGCAACGGCCCGTTGGCCCCCGGAGCCAGCGCGGTGATCGAGTTCGGGCTGTACGGCCGAGTCGCCGCGATCGGCTGCACCTTCACCGGCGTGACCTGCACGGTCCGCGGGCTCGACGCCGGCCATCGGTGACGTTCGGCCCCGTCGTACGCTGGTGCGCGTGACCAACTTCTTGCGATTCGTGCACCTGGGCCTCGGCGCCGCCGCCGTTCCGTACGAGGCCGCCTGGGAGGAGCAGCGCCGCGTGCACGCGCAGGTGGTGAGCGGGGAGTCCGCCGATACCTGCCTGCTCCTGGAGCACCCCGCGGTGTACACGGCCGGTCGCCGCACGGACCCCTCCGAACGCCCGATGGACGGCACCCCCGTGGTCGACGTGGACCGGGGCGGCAAGATCACCTGGCACGGCCCCGGCCAACTCGTCGGCTACCCGATCGTGCGGCTGCCCGAGCCGGTCGACGTGGTCGCGCACGTGCGTCGGATGGAGGAGGCGCTGATCCGGGTCTGCGCCGAGCTGGGCCTGGAGACCACCCGGATCGAGGGTCGCAGCGGGGTCTGGGTCCTGGGCGACGCGGTGCCGCCGAGCCCGACCCCGGTCGGCGGGCTCGACCTGCGCCTGGACGACCGCCTGGTGGCCGCGCCCGACCCGCGCCTGCACCCGGAGTTCGACCCGCGCCTGGCCGGCCCGGAGTACGCGCCCTCCAACGCGGGCCAGCGCGGCGACGACCGCAAGCTCGCGGCGATCGGCGTCCGGGTCTCGCGCAAGGTGACCATGCACGGCTTCGCGATCAACTGCGACGCGGACATGACGTACTACGACCGGATCGTGCCGTGCGGCATCAAGGACGCCGGCGTCACCTCGCTGAGTCGCGAACTGGGCCGCGAGGTCACCGTTTCCGAGGTGCTGCCGCTGGCCGAGAAGCACCTGGCCGAGGTGTTCGCGTCCGTGAGCGTGTGAGGCCCGCACACCGGCCCGTACACCGGCCCGCGTGACGCACGCCTCGTACCGAATCCGGCATCCGGGGAATCCACCCGGGTTCGTCCCGGTTGCCACCCGATGGGCCGTCCGGAGGCCCGAATCGCTCGGCGTACTCTGGACGCACCGCCCCACCACGGGCCCGGATCATCCTGACGGGCCCTCCGCAGTCTGTCCCGCCCCGCAGGCTGCCCCGAGCAAAGGGAGTCGCGCGTGTCCGCTGTCGCACCCGACGGCCGCAAGCTGCTTCGCCTGGAGGTCCGCAACGCGGAGACTCCCATCGAGCGCAAGCCTTCGTGGATCAAGACCCGGGCGAAGATGGGCCCCGAGTACACCGAGCTCAAGCAACTCGTGAAGCGCGAGGGACTGCACACGGTGTGCGAGGAGGCCGGTTGCCCCAACATCTACGAATGTTGGGAGGACCGCGAGGCGACCTTCCTGATCGGCGGCGATCAGTGCACCCGGCGCTGCGACTTCTGCCAGATCGACACCGGCAAGCCGGCCGAGCTCGACCGTGACGAGCCGCGCCGCGTCGCGGAGTCGGTCCAGGCGATGGGGCTGAAGTACGCGACCGTCACCGGCGTCGCCCGCGACGACCTGCCCGACGGCGGTGCGTGGCTGTACGCGGAGACGGTCCGCCAGATCAAGGAGCTGAACCCGGGCACCGGGGTGGAGCTGCTGATCCCGGACTTCACCGCGCAACCGGACCAGTTGGCCGAGGTGTTCTCGTCCCGTCCCGAGGTGCTCGCGCACAACATCGAGACGGTGCCGCGCATCTTCAAGCGCATCCGACCCGGCTTCCGCTACGAGCGTTCGCTCGACGTGATCACCCAGGCCCGGGCCGACGGCCTGGTCACCAAGTCCAACCTGATCCTGGGCATGGGCGAGGAGCGCGCCGAGGTCAGCCAGGCCATGCAGGACCTGTACGACGCCGGCTGCGAGCTGCTGACCATCACGCAATACCTGCGGCCGAGCGTGCGGCACCACCCCGTCGAGCGCTGGGTGCGCCCGGAGGAGTTCGTCGAGCTGAACGAGGAGGCCGAGGAGATCGGCTTCGCGGGTGTGCTCTCCGGACCCCTGGTCCGCTCGTCGTACCGCGCGGGCCGGCTCTACCGCCAGGCCCTGGAAGTGCGCGAGTCCCGCTCCGCTTCGGGCGAAGGTATGCAGACTTTCACGTCGGTTTGACCCGGACGTCATCGTTTGGTAACACATTGTTGCGAGAGTCGGCCGCAGTGCGGCGAACCTTCGCACCGATAACAGGTAGGGGGACGACGTGATGCAGGACAGGCAGCAGGGCAACGCCTCGGTGTTGCGCGACGCGTTCGACCGCGGCGCCGCGGCCCGCCGGGCGACCGTGGGCCGGGTCTTCCGGGCCGTCGAGACCGTGCTGATGTTCGAGGGCGGTCAGCGCACCGCACGACGCAACGCGTGGGCGGCCGTGTGCGCCGACCGCAATCGCGCCCGCGCCCGCGCCGAGGCCTCCGAGATCCTGGCCCGGCTCGCCCCGGTCAAGCCGGCCCCGGGCGCCGGCTCGCACTGACGCGTGGATCGCCGTACGGCCGTTCACCGGGGGTTCACCCGCGGCGGGCGGCCGTACCGCTGCGCCGCGCGCATGAAGGTTCGGACAAGCTGTCGGCAGGCATTGTCCCGGGTGGATGACACGCCAGTATCCTTTTCACATGGCGAGCAAGGAACCAACCGAGAAGAGCGGCCGGCTGAAGCAGATCCGGCTCGCCTACCAGCAGACGAAGAAGGCCGATCCGTGGGTCGGCTTGATTGTGGCGGCCTGGGGCCTGGGCGTATTCGCAGTACTCCTGGCCATCGGCTTCTGGTGGGGACATCCGATCTACCTGGGCATCTTCGGTGCCCTCGTGGGTCTGCTCGCGGCGGCCTTCATCTTCGGACGACGGGCCGAGAAGTCGGTGCTCGGCCAGATGGAGGGCCAGCCCGGCGCCGCGTTGGCGGTCATGCAGTCACTCAAGCGTGGCTGGGTCGTGACCCCCACCGTGGCCATCACCCGCCAGCAGGATGTCGTCCATCGCGCCGTGGGTCGCCCCGGCATCATCCTGGTGGGCGAGGGCCAGCCCGGTCGCGTGACGCGACTGCTGGCCGATGAGAAGAAGCGGATGTCCCGCCTGGTGGCGAGCACCACGGTGCACACGATCATCGTCGGCAACGAAGAGGGTCAGGTCCCGCTGCTCAAGCTGCAGCGGCACATCATGAAGTTGTCGCCGACCATGGCCAAGCCCGAGGTCGCGGTGGTCAACGACCGTCTGCGCGCGGTCGGCGACCTGATGAAGAACATGCCGGTGCCCAAGGGCCCGATGCCGAAGGGCGCGCGCATGCCGCGCGGCCCGCGCGGCTGACCCACCCCGCGCGACACGGCGGCAACACCTCGTCCCCACCCGATCACACACGAGAGCGGCGGGGGGCGGGAGCCCGGAGGCGCCCCCCCGTGTAGTTTGAGAAACCCCCCCCCGACGGCGCCCCCGCTGGGGGGACCCCCCCCCCGGGGGTTAAGTAGAAACGCCCCCCCCCCCCGGGC